>NZ_JAHUTH010000029.1:0-118083 GCF_025376855.1 Variovorax endophyticus | reverse complement strand
GCGGGGGACATTCGCGGAGGGAAGTACCCGCTGTCCTGTGCACGCGCCCCGAACAGCAGCACATAGAAGCAAGGACAGCGAGATGAACCTCCTCGCCTCCATGCGCTACCTCGTAGCCCTCAGCGAACACAAGCATTTCGGCCGCGCCGCCGCCGCCTGCCACATCACCCAGCCCGCGCTGTCCAACGCCCTGCGCGCGCTCGAGTCCGAATTCGGCGTCGTCATCGTCAAGCGCGCCCGCGTCTACGTCGGCCTCACGCACGAGGGCGAACGCGTGCTCGCCACCGCGCAACGCATGCTGCGCGACAACGAAGTGCTGCTGCAGGAATTGCGCAGCGAGGCCGGAGAACCGCGCGGCAGCCTGCGCATGGCGGCCGTGCCCACGGCGATACCCATGCTCTCGCGCTTCGCGGCCATGCTGCACCAGCGCCATCCGGGCATCGTGCCCGGCGTCATCTCCATGAGTTCGCAGGAGCTCGAGACCGGCCTCGAGAGCCTCTCGGTCGATCTTGCGCTCGGCTACACCGAGCGCATGCACATGCCCGGCATCAAGCTCACCGCCTGGCCGCAGAGCATCGAGCATTACTTTCTTCTGCGCCGCGCCGCCGTGCCCTCCGACGACCAACTGCGCATCGGCAAGCCCCTGGCCTGGGCCGAGGCCGCGAAGCTGCCGCTGTGCCTGCTCACGCCCGACATGCACAACCGCGCCATCGTCGACCAGGCACTGCGCGAGGCCGTCGGCACCGTCGTGGCGCCGGCCATCGAGACCAACTCCGTGCTCGCGCTCGTGCTGGCCGTCATCGCCGGCACGGTCAGCAGCGTGCTGCCCGGCGCCATGGTCGCGGCCGTGCGCAGCTACCGCGAGCTCGAGGCCCTGCCGCTGGTGGCACCCGAGGTTCTCACCCCGATCGGCTTCATGACCCAGGACGGCGTGCGTGCCTCGCGCGCCCTCGAGGCCGCGCTGGCCTTCCTGCAGACGCCCGAGTGGCTCGCCCAGGCCGCGCTGCACAGCGGCACGCTGGGCGAATAGCAGGCGTGGCGGTCGCCATTTAGTTCTTGAATCGGCCCATGCGCCGATCGAATTTGACGGCGCATGGCCGCGCCGCCCACACTCCGCCGCCGGAAATTTTCAACAGTCCGTTTTTCCAGATCCGGCAATTTAGGAGTGATATGGCAGGTTCAACTGCAGGCGTTCTCGAGGGAGATCGCATCCAAGGCTCGGGCGCCGCGCCCGGCTTCCTCGACAAGGAACGCATCATCGCCGGCCCCGGCTACAACCGCTGGCTGGTCCCGCCTGCAGCATTGGCCATCCACCTGTGCATCGGCATGGCCTATGGCTTCTCGGTGTTCTGGCTGCCGCTGTCGAAGGCGCTCGCCACCGCCGGCACCGGCGCCCAGGCCTGCGCGCGCGAGATGAGCTTCTTCGCCGAGCTGTTCGCCACCCACTGCGACTGGCGCGTGGCCACGCTGGGCTGGATGTACACCCTGTTCTTCGTCTTCCTCGGCTGCTCGGCGGCCCTGTGGGGCGGCTGGCTCGAACGCGCGGGTCCGCGCAAGGCCGGCGTGGTGTCGGCCGTGTGCTGGTGCGGCGGCATGCTGCTGTCGGCGCTGGGCATCCACCTGCACCAGTTCTGGCTCATGATCCTCGGCTCGGGCGTCATCGGCGGCATCGGGCTCGGCCTGGGCTATATCTCGCCGGTCAGCACGCTGATCAAGTGGTTTCCCGACCGCCGCGGCATGGCCACCGGCATGGCCATCATGGGCTTCGGCGGCGGCGCGATGATCGGCTCGCCGCTCGCGGTCGACCTCATGAAGCGCTTCTCGGATGCGCACGACGTCGGCGTGATGCAGACCTTCGTCGTGATGGCGCTCGGCTACTTCGTCTTCATGATGGCCGGCGCGCTCGGCTACCGCGTGCCGCCCACGGGCTGGAAGCCGGCCGGCTGGACGCCACCGCCCGCGCAGGCCGGCAACGCCATGATCACGCAGCGCCACGTGCACGTGAAGAAGGTCTGGGGCATTCCGCAGTTCTGGCTCGTGTGGCTGGTGCTGTGCATGAACGTGAGCGCCGGCATCGGCGTGATCGGCATCTCCTCGCCGATGCTGCAGGAAGTGTTCGGCGGCGCGCTGATCGACCTGCCGGGCAAGTTCGGCGAACTCGACAAGACCCAGCTCGCGGCCATCGCGGTCGTGGCCGGCGGCTTCACCGCGCTGCTGTCGCTGTTCAACATCGGCGGGCGCTTCGTCTGGGCCAGCCTGTCCGACAAGCTCGGCCGCAAGCTCACCTACACCGTGTTCTTCGTGCTCGGCGCGGTGCTCTACGCGAGCATTCCCTCGTCGGCCGGCGCGGGCAGCAAGCTCTTGTTCGTGGGCGCCTGCTGCGTCATCGTCTCGATGTACGGCGGCGGCTTCTCCACGGTGCCGGCCTACCTGGCCGACCTGTTCGGCACCCAGTTCGTGGGCGCCATCCACGGCCGCCTGCTGACGGCCTGGGCCACGGCCGGCATCCTCGGCCCGGTGGTCGTGAACTACATGCGCGAGTACCAGCTCGGCCTGGGCCTGCCGCGCGAGCAGGTCTACAACCAGACCATGTACATCCTCGTGGGCATGCTGGCGATCGGCTTCATCGCCAACCTGCTGGTGCGCCCGGTGGCCGACAAGCACTTCATGAGCGATGCCGAACTCGCCATCGAGAAGAAGCTCGCGCACGAGAAGGCCGCGGCCTCCGAAGTGGGCGAGGGCTCGGGCCGTGCCGACACCGTGAGCCCCGTGGTCGTGGTGCTGGCCTGGGCCGCGGTGGGCATTCCGCTGGCCTGGGGCGTCTACAAGACGCTGATCAGCGCGGCCAAGTTCTTCCACTGAAACCTTGCCGGGGCCCGCGGCCCCGGCTGCATCGTCAGCGCCCCGAAGGCTGCGCCGCGAACACCTCGATCGCGGCCAGCCGCGCCACCGAACGGCCCGGCTTCTGGTCGCCGGCCACCACCAGGCGCGCCGCGCCGTTGCGGCCCAGCGGCGTGCCGTTGCGCGCATAGGCCAAGAGCGCCGTCCTGTTGCCGAATTCCGGCGACATCTCCCCCAGCGACACCACCGCGCGATAGCCGTCGCTGCCGATCGCCACCACGTACATCGACAGCAGCGGGTTGCGCACGCGCGCATCGGCCTGCAGCCCGACCGCGGGATCGTTGAGCAGCGACCACAGGCTCACGCCCGTGTAGGTGTCGGCACCGACCGTGAGCGTGGCCGCGGGCATGGCGCGCAGCTCGGCGAGATCGAAGCGCGCGCGCTTCAGTACCGCCCCCGAGACTGTGAAGGCCGGCGAGGCCTCGTCGCTGGCCGAGGGGCCATGGCCCGAGGCCGCGGCCGGCGCGGCGGGGGGCGTGCCGGCGCAGCCCGCGAGCAGGGCGACGATCGCGGCGATGCCGAGCAGCCGGCGCGCGGTGCTGCCGGGGGCTTCGAGGGACAGGGGGCGCATGGTTCGATTCCTCATCCGATGGCGGGCCGGCGTGGCCCGGCCCTGGCGCTGTGTTCATTCTGACATGACGACTTCGACGGACGAGCCGGCGCCATCGGGTAATCCGGCGGCCGGGCCGGCCGCCGCATCGTTTACCCTTCTCGCCCACGCCCGCGCTTTTTCCGTCCGCCATGAAATCCAAAGTCCAGTTCCGCCTGCGCGTCTACCGCGACGACGTCATCGCCATCGGCCCCGGCAAGATCGCCGTGCTCGAGGCCGTGGCCGAGACCGGTTCGATCTCGGGCGCGGCCCGGCTGCTGGGCATGTCGTATCGCCGTGCCTGGATGCTGATCGACGAGATGAACCATGCGCTGAGCTCGCCCGCGGTGAACACCGCCGCCGGTGGCTCGCACGGCGGTGGCACGGCGCTCACGCCGGTGGGCGAGGAGATCGTCAAGCACTACCGCGCGATCGAGAATGCCGCGCGGCTGGCCACGGCCGCCGACATCCGCGCGCTCACGCGGCTGCTCGCGCCATGAGCGCCGAAGCGCGCGACGAGATCGTGCTGCGCCCCGTGGGCGTGGTGCGCAGCCATTTCACCGAGGCCACCGGCATGCCGATCCAGACCGCGGGCGCGCCCGAGGAGACGGGCCGCGTCGAGGTCCACCCCGAATTCGTGCCGGGGCTGCGCGACATCGAGGGCTTCGACTACCTGATCCTGATCACGCGGCTGCATGCCTGCGAGAACGAGAAGCTCGAGGTCGTGCCCTTCCTCGACGATGCCTCGCACGGCGTCTTCGCCACGCGCGCGCCCGCGCGGCCCAACCGGCTCGGGCTGTCGATCGTGCGGCTCACGGCGGTGGAGGGCGGCATCCTGCACTTCAGCGGCAACGACATGATGGACGGCACCCCGGTGCTCGACATCAAGCCCTACGTGCCGCGCTTCGACGTGCGCGAGACCGGGCGCGTGGGCTGGTTCGGCGCGCGGCTCGAACGCTTGCCCGATACCCGCTCCGACGACCGGATGCGCTAGTCCGTTCCCGGCGGCGGTAGCGAATCGGGCGACGCCACCCACGGCGCCTCGCCCTGCCAGCACGACCACACGTTCTGCGACAGCGTCTCGCGCGGCTGCGGCGGCGCCTGCGCGATCGTGCCCACGCTGATGAAGCCGGCCAGTTCCTCGCCGGGCTGCACGCCGAGCTGGCGTGCCAGCGTCTCGTCGAAGCAGCGCTCGCCACTGAGCACGATCGCGCCGTAGCCGAGCTGGTGCGCCGCGCTCAGGATGTTGCCGAGCGCCGCGCCGGCGCTGAGCCACTGCTCGCGCGCGGGCACCTGGCTGCGCGCGCGCGGCGACACCACGAAGGCCAGCAGCAGCGGCGGCTGGGTCGCGTGCTCGCGCGCGCGGCCCAGGTCGGCGGGGCTCGCGAGCGGGTCGCGCCGCAGCTTCTCCTGCTCGAAGCAATCGGCCAGCGCCTCGCGGCTCGCGGGCCTGAACTCGATCACGCGCCAGGGATGCAGCGCGCCGTGGTCGGGCGCGCGCAGGCCGGCCTGCAGCAGGCCGTCGAGTTCCTCGGGATTGGGGCCGGGCGGCTGCAGCCGGCGCGGCGAGACCGAACGCCGCGTCAGCAGCACCTCGAGGATGCGCTCGGCACCCGTCATGTGGCGCCACCTCATGGCCGGCGCTGCGGATCCCCGTGTTCGAGCCGCTCGACCCAGGCGGCCTTGCGGCGCAGCACCTCGCCGATGTCGTGCGCGTCGGCCTGGCCGACCAGGAAGGACTGGCTCTCGCCGCCCGGTGCCACGATCGACAGCACCACGCCGCCGTCGCCCTCGAGCGTGCGCTCGACGCGCCATTCCTGGACCTGCGTCACCTGGCGCAGCTCGGGCCGGCCGGAGATCGAGCGGACAACGGTGTCGTGGGCGGAGGAGCGCATGGTCGGCGGTCGGTCCTGGTCCTCGTGGGACATGGGGTGGATCTCGCGCCGCGGCCCTGGGGGTGAAGAGTCCTCGACGCTGTATCTGCCAGTATATGGAGGAGGCCCGGGATATGCATCCGTCGCGCTCCCGGCGCACACTGGATTTACCCTAATAAAACCTGGAACCCGTGTTCCATCGCCGAGCCGTGCCGGCGCGTCATGCAACAATTACGCCGTATCTTCATGAACACGACGCAATCGCTCATCACGCAGACCGACTGGCATCCGCTGGTGCTGTCGATCCAGGTCGCCACCGTGGCGACGCTGCTGGCGCTGGTCGTCGGGCTGGCGCTGGGCTGGCTGTTCGCGCGCAAGCGCTTCTGGGGCCACAGCGTGCTCGAGGCGGTGTTCATGCTGCCGCTGGTGCTGCCGCCCACCGTCATCGGCTACGGCATCCTGGTGGTGGCGGGGCGGCGCAGCCCGCTCGGCGCCTGGATGCGCGAGCACTTCGACTACACCATCATCTTCAGCTGGCATGGCGCCGTGGTGGCTTCGGCCGTGGTCGCGCTGCCGCTGGTGCTCAAGTCGGCCAGCGCCGCCTTCGCGGGCGTCGACCGCTCGCTCGAGGCCGCGGCCAGCACCCTGCGGCAGTCGCGCTTCTCGGTGTTCCTGCGCGTCACCCTGCCGCTGGCCTGGCCCGGCATCCTGGCCGGCACGCTGCTGGCGTTCGCGCGCGCCATGGGCGAGTTCGGCGCCTCGCTGATGGTGGCCGGCTCGATCCCGCAACAGACCCAGACCCTGTCGATGGCGATCTACGACGCCGTGCAGGCCGGCCACGACGAGCTCGCGCTGCTGCTGGTGATCGTGACCTCGCTGCTGTCGATCACGGTGCTGGTGCTGTCCAACCGTTTCTTTTCCCTTCGCTGATTCATCCAGGAGCTTCGCATGCGTTCCATCCGCGCCTTGTCGTCCCTCGCCCTCGCTTCCGTCCTCGCCCTCGCGATCCCGCTGGGCGCCGCCGCGCAGCAGATCACCGTGTCGGCCGCGGCCAGCCTGACCGATGCCTTCAAGGAGATCGGTCCCAAGTTCGAGGCCGCCAAGGCCGGCACCACGGTGCGCTTCAACTTCGCCGCCTCGGGCGTGCTGCTGCAGCAGATCGGCCAGGGCGCGCCGGTCGACGTGTTCGCGAGCGCGGACCAGGAGACCATGAACCGCGGCGTCGAGCAGAAGCACATCGACACCGACACGCGCAAGAACTTCGTCAGCAACAGCCTGGTGCTGATCGAGCCGTCGAAGGACGGCGTGGGCGTCAAGAGCCTGCAGGACCTCGCCGGCCCGGCCGTGAAGAAGATCGCCGTGGGCAAGACCGCCACCGTGCCGGTCGGCCGCTACACCAAGCAGGTGCTCGACGCCGCCAACCTCTGGACCACGCTCGAGCCCAAGTTCGTGCAGGCCGACAGCGTGCGCCAGGTGCTCGACTACGTGGGCCGCGGCGAGGTCGAGGCCGGCTTCGTCTACCGCACCGACGCGGCCGTGATGGGCGACAAGGTCAAGATCGTGCTCTCGCCCAGCGGCAACAGCCCCGTGACCTACCCGATCGCCGTGGTGGCCGAGAGCAAGCAGAAGGCCGCCGCCAAGGACTTCATCGATTTCCTCTCGACCGACGCGGCGCAGGAGGTGCTCACGCGCTATGGTTTCGGCAAACCATGATTGATGTCGATCTGAAGCTCACGGTCACCGACGGCAGCCGCCGCTTCGACCTGGCCGCGCGCTTCTCGACCGACGTTCCCTTCGCCGCGCTCTACGGTCCCTCGGGTGCCGGCAAGTCGCTGACCCTGCAGGCCATCGCCGGCCTGCTGCGCCCCGCGGGCGGCCATGTGCGGCTCGACGGCCGCACGCTCTACGACGCCGCCGGCGGCATCGACGTGCCGGCCTCCGAGCGGCGCGTGGGCTACCTGTTCCAGAACTACGCGCTGTTTCCGCACCTCACGGTGCGCGAGAACGTGGCCTTCGGCCTGACCTCCTGGCGCCGTCGGCGCCTGCCGAGCGAGGAGGCCGACAACGTGCAGTCGCTGCTTGATCGCTTCGGCCTCGCCGCGCTGGCCGACAGCCGGCCGCAGAAGCTCTCGGGCGGCCAGCAGCAGCGCGTGGCGCTCGCGCGCGCGCTGGCCTGCCGGCCGCAGGTGCTGCTGCTCGACGAGCCCTTCGCCGCGCTCAACCCGATGCTGCGCGCCGAGCTGCGCGAGGAGCTCGCCGAGGTGCGCCGCGCCTGGGGCATTCCGGTGCTGATGATCACGCACGACATCGAGGACGTGCTCGCGCTGGCCGACGTGGCCTTCGTCTACAAGGACGGCCAGGTGGTGCGCGAGATCGACCTGCACACCGCCGAGAGCCGCGAGATCTCGCTGCGCGAGGCGGCCGGTGTGCCGGCCGTCGAGGACACGCCGCTGCGCAGCAAGCTGCGCGGGCTGCTGATGCAGGACGCGCCGGGCGCCTGAGCTGGCTCAGCCGGCCACGAGCTGGCGCACCACGTCCTCGAGCGTCACGCGCCCCTTGCGCACCGAGGCATCGTCGCCTTCGAACGCGATCCAGCCCTCGTTAAAGCCGTCGAGCATCTGTATGCGCGGCACCGGGTCGCGCATGCCCTGTTCGCGGAACAGCGCACCCCAGGTCTGGCGCGGCACGGCCTCGGCCTGCACCGGCCGGCCGAGCACGCGCGCGAAGGTGGCGGCGATCTCGTGCTGCGTCACGCGTGCCGGCCCCTCGAGCTCGACCACGCGCCGGCCCTGCCAGTCCTCCTGCAGCAGCTCGGCGGCCACGCGGCCCACGTCGAGCGTCGAGACCATCGGCACCGGCCGATCGAGCGGCTGCAGGAATCCGGGCAGCACGCCGCGTTCGCGCGCCGGTGCCACGTCCCAGGCCAGGTTGTCGAGGAACCAGGCCGGCCGCAGCAGCGCGAGCGGCAGCGGCAGGGGCGACAGGCCTTCCTCCATCAGCGAGCGCTGGCTCAGCAGGTTCGGCTGCGTGGCCTGCGCGCCCACGGTCGAGAGGCAGACCACGCGCGCGGGCCGCGCCGCCTCGAGCGCCTGGCGCACGGCCGCGATGGACGCGCGTGCCTCGGGAAAGCCCGGCAGCGGATCGAAGCATGGCGGCGGCAGCACGAACACGGCGGTGCAGCCGGCGAAGGCGCGCGCCAGCGCGTCGGCGTCTTCCATCTCGGCGACGGCGACCTCGCAACCGAGCGCGGCCCAGGGCCGGGCCTTGTCGGCATCGCGCACGACGGCGCGGACCTTCTGGCCCGAAGCGAGCAGGGCGCGCGCGGCGGCGCCGCCGACCTTGCCCGTGACTCCAGTGATGGCATGCATGTGATTTCTCCTTGAACGAATGCAACGGGGTGGATGCTAGGAATCGCAGGCCTTTGAGTAAATGCCGGGCAGCTCATATCATTCGTGACTCCAAATCACGGATGAATCCATGGCTCTCGACGGACGACTGCTTTCCAACGTCAGCGTGCTCGCCGCCGTCGTCGACAGCGGCAGCTTCGCCAAGGCGGCCGATGCGCTGGGCGTCACGCCCTCGGGCGTGAGCCGGGCCATCGCGCGGCTCGAGGCGCGCATCGGCGTGCGGCTGCTCGACCGCACCACGCGCTCGCTGGGCCTGACCGACGAGGGCCGCGAGCTCTACGCCAGCATCAATCCGCTGGTGCTCGGCATCGAGGATGCGGTGACGCGCGCCAGCGGTTCCGCGGGCGCGGTGCAGGGCCGGCTGCGCGTCAACGTCGACGCCTTCACCTCGCGGCTGCTGCTGGCGCCGCACATCCACCGCTTCGTCGAGCGGCATCCCGATCTCTCGCTCGAGCTCATCGCGCGCGACCAGCTCGGCGACCTCGTGGGCGAGGGCTTCGACATCGCCCTGCGCTTCGGCACGCCGCCGGCCTCCTCGCTGGTGGCGCGCAAGCTGATCGAGACCCGCGTCGCGACCGTGGCCGCACCCGGCTACCTCGCGCGCCACGGCCGGCCCGCGAAGCCGGCCGAGCTCGCGCAACATGTCTGCATCCAGGTGCGCGATCCGCTGACCGGCCAGCCCTTCGCCTGGGAATTCCGCCGCGGCCGCAAGTCGATCGAGGTGCCGACCGCGGGCCGGCTGCTGCTGACCGACCCCGGCACCATCCTCGGCGCCTGCGTCGCGGGCGCGGGCATCGCGCAGATCAAGGCGCTGGGCATCCAGGAACTGCTCGACGCCGGGCAACTGGTCGACCTCTTTCCCGACTGGCCCGACGAGCGCTTCTCGCTGCACGTGCTCTATCCCTCGCGCCACCTGCCGGCCGCCAAGGTGCGCGCCTTCATCGGCTTCGTCGAGGAGGTGCTGGCGCCGCGCGCCGCGGGCTGAGCCGGCCCGGCGCTCGCACGGCTGATCGTCTTGCATCGCATCGGCGATACAATTGAGCGATGAAAACCGCCACCATCCCGTCGTTGCGCGTGGAGCCCGAATTCCGTACCGAAGTCGAGCAGGTGCTGGGCGAGGGCGAGTCCTTGTCGCAATTCGTCGAGTCCGCGATACGCGCGCGCGTTCAGCAGCGCAAGGATCAGGCCGAATTCGTGGTCCGCGGCCTCGCGTCGTTGGCCAGCGCACGTCGTAGCGGCGCGTATGTCGATGCGGGTGAGGTGGTCGATCGTCTCAAGACAAAGCTCGAGGTGGCCAGGAAGCGGCAGCGTTCGGCGCACCGGTGAACTACAAGGTCCGCTTCACCCTCCAGGCGGTCGAGGACCTGGAGCGGCTGTATGACTTCATCATCGAGCGGGAACTCGCGCGGGGCGGGGACCTGGCACTGGCGTCGCGAGCGCTCGACGCCATCGAAAGCGGCATCGCCACGCTGGGTTTCTCGCCGTTCACCTGCCGCAAGGCAGGCGACAGCCCATGGATCCGCGAGCTTGTGATTCCGTTCGGCGGGAGCGGCTATGTCGCGCTGTTCGAGATTGAAACGAACGAGTCGATCGTCGTGGCCGCCGTCAGGCATCAACGGGAAGACGACTACCACTGAGCCGGGCCGGCCCCGGGGCGCGACGGATCGTCATTTCCGTTTTGAATCGGAGCATGTCCCGATTCAATTTGACGCTCCCGGCGCGCGCGGCGAACACTCTCCCGCATGAGCATTGGCGATATCGGCGAACAGAAGATCGAGTTCTACAAGGGCCCCGCGGGCGGTTGGGGCGCGTTGCGCAGCGTGAAGAACACGCTGCTGCGGCAGGACATTCCCCTCAAGGGTGCGAAGACCCTGCTGTCGGCCAACCAGCCCGACGGCTTCGACTGCCCGGGCTGCGCCTGGCCCGACCGCAACCATGCCTCGACCTTCGAGTTCTGCGAGAACGGCGTGAAGGCCGTGGCGGCCGAGGCCACCGCGCGCCGCGCCGGGCCCGAGCTGTTCGCGAAGCACACGGTGGCCGAGCTGATGCAGCAGAGCGACTTCTGGCTCGAGGACCAGGGCCGGCTCACGCACCCGATGGTCTACGACCGCGCGAGCGACAGATACCGTCCGATCGAGTGGGACGCGGCCTTCGAGCTGATCGCGCGCCATCTGAACGCGCTGCCCGATCCCAACCAGGCCATCTTCTACACCTCGGGCCGCGCCAGCAACGAGGCCGCCTTCCTCTACCAGCTGTTCGTGCGCGAGTACGGCACCAACAACTTCCCCGATTGCTCGAACATGTGCCACGAGCCCAGCGGCAGCGGCATGCGGCCGCAGATCGGCGTGGGCAAGGGCACGGTCACGCTCGACGACTTCGACAAGGCCGACGCGATCTTCATCTTCGGCCAGAACCCCGGCACCAACCATCCGCGCATGCTCGGCGAACTGCGCGCGGCCTCGAAGCGCGGCGCGCGCATCGTGAGCTTCAACCCGCTGCGCGAACGCGGCCTCGAGCGCTTCCAGGATCCGCAGAGCAAGATCGAGATGGCCACGCTGGGCTCGACGCCGATCAGCACCCACTACTACCAGCTGCGCGTGGGCGGCGACTTCGCGGCCCTCAAGGGCATGATGAAGCACGTCATCGAGCGCGACGACCGGAGCATCGCCGCCAGCGGCGCCTCGCTGCTCGACCGCGAGTTCATCGCCATCCACACCACCGGCTTCGAGGCGCTGGCCGCCGACCTGCGCGCCGAGTCGTGGGAGCTGCTCGAACAGGAGTCGGGCCTGTCCGAGGCCGACATCCGCGCCGCGGCCGAGGTCTACCTGGGCGCCAAGCGCGTCATCGCCTGCTGGGGCATGGGCATCACGCAGCACCAGCATTCGGTGGCCACGATCCAGATGATCGTCAACCTGCTGATGCTGTGCGGCCACATGGGCCGCGAGGGCGCGGGCGCCTGCCCGGTGCGCGGCCACAGCAACGTACAGGGCGACCGCACCATGGGCATCTGGGAGAAGCCGCCGGCCGCGCTGCTCGACCGGCTGCAGCAGGTGTTCGGCTTCGAGCCGCCGCGCGAGAACGGCTTCGACACCGTGGAGGCGATCCAGGCCATGCTCGACGGCCGCGGCCGCGTGTTCTTCGCGCTCGGCGGCAACTTCGCGGCCGCCACCCCCGACACTTACCAGACCTGGAAGGGCCTGCGCCAGTGCGACCTGACGGTGCACGTCGCGACCAAGCTCAACCGCAGCCACGTGGTGCACGGGCGCGAGGCGCTGATCCTGCCCTGCCTGGGCCGCACCGAGATCGACATGCAGGCCGCCGGCGCGCAGGGCGTGACGGTGGAGGACTCGATGAGCATGGTGCACATCTCGATGGGCATCAACCCGCCGGCCTCGGCGCAGCTGCTGTCGGAGCCCGCCATCGTCGCGCGCCTCGCGGCCGCCACGCTCGGTGCGCGCAGCCGCACGCCGTGGCTCTGGATGATCGAGGACTACGCGCGCATCCGCGACAAGATCGAGGCCGTGTTCGACGACTTCGCGGACTTCAACACGCGCGTGGCAGTGCCCGGCGGCTTTCGCCTGCGCAACACCGCGAGCGAGCGGGTGTGGAACACGCCGCAGCACAAGGCCGTTTTCTTCACCCACGCCGTGCCGACCGACACGCCGGTGCACCGCGCACGCGCGCGCCACGGCCGCAAGGGCGACGCGAAGGTCTTCACCCTGCTGACCACGCGTTCGCACGACCAGTACAACACCACCATCTACGGCATGGACGACCGCTATCGCGGCGTGTTCGGCCAGCGCCGCGTGGTGTTCATCCATGCCGAGGACATCCGCGCGCTGGGCTTCAGGGACGGCGACTGGGTCGACATCCTCACGGTGTGGGACGACGGCCAGGAACGGCGCGCCGACCGCTTCAAGCTGGTGGCCTACGACATTCCGCGCGGCAACCTCGCGGCCTACTACCCCGAGACCAATCCGCTGGTGCCGCTGTCCTCGGTGGCCGAGAACGCGGGCACGCCGACCTCGAAGTCGATTCCCGTGATGCTGGTGGCGCACGTTGCGCAGGCCGCGGAAGGTCCGGCCTCGGTCACGGGCGAGGAAGTCGCGGCCTGAGCTGCGTGCGCGCCATGTCCGACGAAGCGAACGACGCCTTGCCGCTGCCCGCCGTGATCCTGCTCGCGCTGGCCGGGTTCGAGGCCGAGGGCCTGGAGAGCGTCTCGCTGCCGCGCCTGGGCAAGCGGCTGGGCCAGGGCGCGAGCGTGCTGATGCGCCAGCTCGCGCTGATGGGCGACGCGGCCATCGGCGGCGTCCCGGGGCCGGGCTGGGTCGTGGTCGAGCGCGACGGCGAGCGCTGGCTGGCGCGCCTGAGCGACGCCGGCCGCGCGCTGGCCGAATCCCTCGTCAGCGACGCGCCCGCCGCCTGAACGCCTGGCCCGCCGCGGCGGGCAGGCCCACAATAGGCGCTCACTCCTTCGCCCCAGCGCCATGTCCACCGACACCGAACTCGCACCGCTGCCCTCGATCTCGCGCCTCGGCGTGCGCGTCTACGGCGAGGCCGGTGCGCCACCCGCCGGCATCGCGCGCGAGGACACGCTCGCGGCCGAGGTGCCGGTGGCGCTGGTGTTCAACGGCCTCTCGCATGCCGTGATGATGGCCACGCCGCAGGAGCTCGAGGACTTCGCGCTGGGCTTCGCGCTCAGCGAGGGCATCCTCGACCGCGCCGACGACTGCCGCGGCATCGAGGTCGAGGCGGTCGATGCGCACGATGCCGGCCTGCCCGAGGGCATGCCCGGCGTGGAGGTGCGGCTCGAGATCTCCACGCGCGCCTTCGAGCGCCTCAAGGGCCGCCGGCGCAGCCTCGCGGGCCGCACCGGCTGCGGCGTCTGCGGCGTCGAGAGCTTCGCGGCGCTCGACCTCGCGTCCGAACGCCTGCCGGCGCACGACTGGCTCGCGCGCATCGACCTGCCCACCGTGCTGCGCGCCTTCGCGGCGCTGCCCGAGCGCCAGCTGCTCAATGCCAGCGCCGGCGCGATCCATGCCGCGGGCTGGGCCACGCTCGAGGGCGAACTGGTCGAGGTGCTCGAGGACGTGGGCCGCCACAACGCGCTCGACAAGCTGCTGGGCCGGCTCGCGCGCACCGGGCGGCTCGGCGAGCCGGGCTTCGTGGTGCTGTCGAGCCGCGGCAGCCACGAGCTGGTGCGCAAGTGCGCGCGGCTGGGCATCGCGGCCATGGCCACCATCTCGGCGCCCACCGCGATGGGCGTGCGCATGGCCGAGCTCAGCGGGCTGCGGCTGTGGGGGCTGTGCCGCGCGCCGCGCGGCGTGCTCTATGCCGACGGGCTGGCGTCGCCCTCGAGCGCGCGCACCGCGTCGGCCAGCGCCTCGATGCCCTGATCGCCGAGGTCGGCCGCGGCCACGCGGCGCCGGCTGCCCCAGGTCTTGAAGTGGCGCTCCTGCGACTTCTCGTAGTGGGGGTCGTAGTGCAGCGCCATCAGCTCGGCGAAGAGCAGCGGCAGCTGCGCCTCGTGCGCCCACTGCTGCCAGCGCGCCACCGTTTCCTTGCCCTGCAGTTCCTTGAGCAGGCCGAGCTGGCCGGCCAGCGCCGCGCGGTCGTCGCCGAGGTAGGCGTAGTCGCGCAGCAGGTAGGCCAGCCGCGCCTCGGGCGTGGCCACCACCTCGATGCAGGGCGCGGTGCGCATCTTCGCCACCAGCGACAGCGGCAGCGAGAGCCGGCCGATGCGGATGCTCTCGCCCTCGACGTACAGCGGGCGCCGCAGGTCGATGCCTTCGAGCACCGTCGCGATGCGGGTCTCGAAATGCTTCTGCGAGGGTTGCGCCACGCCCGGCAGCGAACCCAGCAGCGAGCCCTTGTGGTGCGCGAAGTCCTCGAGGTCGAGCACCTGCTCGCCGCGCGCGGCCAGCGCATGCAGCACGCGGGTCTTGGCGCTGCCGGTGGCGCCGCAGACCACGCGCAGGTCGAGCAGCGGCGTCAGCGCATCGAGCTGCGAGATCACGTGGCGCCGGAAGCTCTTGTAGCCGCCCGCGAGCTGCTGGGCGTCCCAGCCCACCAGCCGCAGCCAGGTCACCATCGAGCCGCTGCGCATGCCGCCGCGCCAGCAGTAGACCAGCGGCTTCCACTTCTCGGGCCGGTCGGCCAGCGTGTCGCGCAGATGCCGCGCGATGTTGGCCGCGACCATCGCGCCGCCGATGCGCCGCGCCTCGAAGGCGCCGGTCTGCACGTAGACGGTGCCGACGATGTGGCGCTCCTCGTCGTCGAGCACGGGGCAGTTGATGGCGCCGGGAATGCGGTCGAGCGCGAACTCGGCCGGCGAACGGGCGTCGATGATCGTGTCGAAGGCGTGGCGATCGACGACCCGCACGGGCTGGCGGTGACTCATGGCGGGAACCTCATGCCTCCGATTGTCGCCTCCGACGGATTCAGGCGTAGGCGGGCCCGAGGCCCCGGCGCAAGCGAGCGCTCGCGAAGTCCACCAGCGTGACCAGCGCGAACATCGCGAGCAGCACCGTCATCGCCTGCTGCTGCTGGAAGATCGAGAGGTGGAAGTACAGCAGCTGGCCGAGCCCGCCGCCGCCCACGAAGCCCAGCACCGCGGCCATGCGGATGTTCATCTCCCAGCGGTAGAGCGTGTAGGCCACCCACTGCGGCAGCACGATCGGCAGGCTGGCGTAGCTGAAGGCCGCGACCGGGCCGGCGCCCGCGAGCGTCAGCGCGTGCTCGGGCTCGCGCGGCGCGTTCTCGAGCGCCTCGGCGAACAGGCGGCCCAGCACGCCCGTGGTGTGCAGCGCCAGCGCGAGCGCGCCCGCGAAGGGCCCGATGCCCGCGGCCAGCACCATCAGCGCGGCCCAGACCAGCTCGGGCACGCTGCGCAGCAGGTTGAGGACGAAGCGCGCGGTGTGGCGCGGCAGCCAGCCGGCGCGGCCCGATGCGGGCAGCGCGAGCAGGGCACCCGCCAGCGCCGCGAGCACGGTGCCGAGCGCCGACACCGCGAGCGTCTGCAGCGCGCCATGGCCGACCTTGGCGAGGAAGCCGCCCGAGAGGTCGGGCGGGAAGAACTCGGCGATGAACTTGCCCATGAGAGCGAGCGATTCGGCCGAGCCCAGCGCGCGGTAATCGATGCCGAGGTAGACGAAGCTCGCGACCACCGCCGCCGCGATCAGCAGCAGCGCGATCCGGCAGCGCACGCAGGGCGGAGGACGTGGCGGCAGGTTCATGCCAGCAGCCTGCGCAGTGCGTTGCTCATCGCGTCCGCCAGCAGCACCAGCAGCAGGAACACCAGCAGGATGCTGCTGGCCTCGCCGCCGTTGAGCATCTTCATCGACTGGTCCATCAGCTGGCCCAGCCCTCCGGCGCCGACGAAGCCCATCACCACCGAGGCGCGCACCGCGCACTCCCAGCGGTACACGGTGTACGAGGCCAGCTCCTGCGCCGTGTGCGGCAAGAGGCCATAGCACAGGGCCGCGAGCCGGCCGCTGCCGGCCTCGAGCAGCGCGCGCGCGGGGCGGGTGTCGGTCGATTCGAGGATCTCGGCGTAGACCTTGCCGAGCATGCCGCCGTAAGTGATGGCCAGCGCCAGCACGCCGGCCGCGGGACCGAGGCCCAGCGCGCGCACGAACAGCAGCGCCCAGACGATCTCGGGGATCGCGCGCAGCACCATCAGCAGCCAGCGCGCCGCCTGCCGCACGATGCCCGCGCGCACGCGGCCCGGCCCGGGGCCGATGCGCGAGATCGACAGCGCGCGCGTCGTCACGAAGGCCAGCGGCGCGCCGATCAGCAGCGCGAGCGCGGTGCCGGCCGTGGCCATGGCCAGTGTCTCGAGCGTGGCCTTGGCGAGCAGCGCGAGAAAGGCGGGCGAGCCGTCGGGCGGAAGAAAGCCCGCGAGGAAGCCGCCGATGACCGCGAGGTTGCCGCTGCCGAACAGCGCCCACGGCTTGAACTCGGCCAGCGTCAGCATCGGCCAGGCGACGACCAGCGCGGCGAGTCCGAAGCCGAGCCGGCGCCGCGCCTGCGGATCGCGGTGGACGGCGCTCGCGCTCAAGCGCAGCCCGGCCGCTGGAAGGCCGCCTCGGCCGCCACGGGTTGCGGCGCGCGCTGCACTGCCACGCCGCCTTCGCTGGCATAGAGCGCGTCGAGCAGCGCGGGCGTGAGCTCGGCGGTCGGCAGGTCGAACATCAGCTGCCCGTTGCGCATGCCGACCACGCGCGGAAACCAGCGCAGCGCCAGGTCCACCGCATGCAGCGAGGCGACCAGCGTGGCGCCCGTGCTTTCGCTCTGCGCGACCAGCTGGCCCACGGCGGCATCGGCCAGCGTGGGGTCGAGCGCGGAGACGGGCTCGTCGGCCAGCAGCAGCGCCGGCCGCTGGTAGAGCGCGCGCGCGATGCCCACGCGCTGCAGCTGCCCGCCCGAGAGCCGGTCGCAGCGCTCGAACAGGCGGTCCTCGAGCGACAGGCGCGCCAGCACCTCGTGCGCGCCGGCCATGTCGGAAGGATGGAACAGCGAGGCCAGCGCGCGCCAGCTCGACCACTGGCCCAGCCGGCCCGCGAGCACGGCCGTGACCACGCGCAGCCGCGGCGCGATCGGCGGCGCCTGGTGCACGGTGGCGATGCGCGCGCGCAATTTCTTGAGCGCACCGGCCGGCAACTGCCAGGGCCGCGCGTCGAGCGTTCGCACCTCGCCTTCGCCGGGTCGCAGCGCGGCCCCGAGCACGCGCAGCAGCGTGGTCTTGCCCGCGCCCGAGGGCCCGATGACCGCGAGGCGTTCGCCGTCGAGCGCCGCGAGCTTCACCCCGGCCAGCGCGCGCTGGCCGTTGGGATGCACCACGCCCACGCCGTCGAGCGAGAAACCCATGCGCGCTTTCTCTAGCTTGTGCTTACTTGATCAGGCCGGCCGACTTGCCCGCCGTCTCGATGCCATCGTAGTTCGACGACTTGGTCGGGATGAACTTGCTCGCGCGCTGCAGCGCCATGATCTCCTTGTGCGCCGGGTTGGCCGGATCGAGCTTGAGGAAGGCGTCGGTGAGCTTCTTCGTGAGCGCCGGGTCGAGGCCCGGGCGCACGGTCCAGTTGTAGTCGTAGTAGGTCGGCGTGGTGGCCAGCACGCGCACCTTGGCGGCGTTGGGGTTCTTGGCCTCCACCAGCTTGTCCCACACCGAGGCGTTGAGCACGCCGGCCTCGGCGCGCGAGGCGGCCACGAAGGCCACGGTGGCATCGTGCGCGCCCGAGAACGCGACCGTCTTGAAGTCCTTCTCGGGGTTGATGCCGGCCTGCAGCAGGAAGTAGCGCGGCATCAGGCTGCCCGAGGTGGAGGAGGGCGCGCCGAACGCGAAGGTCTTGCCCTTGAGGTCCGCGAGCGTCTTCGCGCTGCTGTCCAGCGGCACGATGAACTTGCTCGTGAAGACCTCGTCCTCGGCGCGCTGCACGATCGGCACCGCGCCGCCGTTGGTGCGGATGCGCGCCTGCACGAAGGTGAAGCCGCCGAGCCAGGCGAGGTCGATCTTGTGGGTGGCGAGGCCCTCGACCACGGCAGCGTAGTCGGTCACGGGCGTGAACTGCACGTCCATGCCGGTTTCCTTCTTGAGGTAGTCGCCCAGCGGCGTGAATTTGCGCTGCAGTTCGGTCGGCGCCTCGTCGGGAATGGCCGAGACGCGCAGCACGCCCTGGGCGAAGGCGCCGAGGCTGGCGGCGGAGAAGGCCAGGGCAAGGGCCAGTCGTGTGAGTGTCTTTTTCATGGATGCGCCTTGGCGGCTTGCGGTTTTGGAAAGGTCGGGATTGTAGAAAGCGGGCCCGATTCGATAATCGGCCCATGAACCCGACTCTCATGAATCCGCTCGCGCCGCTGCGCCTCACGAGTTTTTCGCACGGCGGCGGCTGCGGCTGCAAGATCGCGCCGGGCGTGCTCTCGCAGATCCTGAAGAACCATGGCGGCGGCCTGATCCCGCCCGAACTCATGGTGGGCATCGAGACCGCCGACGACGCGGCCGTCTACAGGCTCAACGACGAGCAGGCGCTGATCGCCACCACCGACTTCTTCATGCCGATCGTGGACGACCCCTACGAGTTCGGCCGCATCGCCGCCACCAATGCCATCAGCGACGTCTACGCCATGGGCGGGCGGCCGATCATGGCGCTGGCCATCCTCGCGATGCCGATCAACCAGCTGCCGGTGGAGGTCATCGCCGAGATCGTGCGCGGCGGGCAGGACGTCTGCCGCGCCGCTGGCATCCCGATCGCGGGCGGCCACACCATCGATTCGGTCGAGCCGATCTACGGCCTGGTCGCCATGGGCCTCGTGCATCCCGACCGCGTGCGGCGCAATGCCGACGCGAAGGCGGGCGACGTGCTGGTGCTGGGCAAGCCGCTGGGCGTCGGCGTGCTGTCGGCCGCGCTCAAGAAGGAGCAGCTGTCCGAGACCGGCTACCGCCAGCTGATCGAGAACACGACGAAGCTCAACACGCCCGGCATCGCGCTCTCGGCGCTCGAGGGCGTGCATGCGCTGACCGACGTCACCGGCTTCGGCCTCGCGGGCCATGCGCTCGAGCTCGCGCGCGGCGCGAAGCTCTCGGCCGTCGTCGAATGGTCGAAGGTGCCGCTGCTCGACCGCGTCGAGGCCATGGCCGCCGAGGGCTTCGTCACCGGTGCCTCGGGCCGCAACTGGGCCGGCTACGGCGCCGAGGTCGAACTCGCCGCCGGCCTGCCGCCGACCGCGCAGGCGCTGCTCAGCGATCCGCAGACCTCGGGCGGCCTGCTCGTGAGCTGCGCGCCGGAGGCCGTCGATGCCGTGCTGAAGGTGTTCGGCAACGAGGGCTTCGACCGCGCCGCCGTCATCGGCCGAGTGGAAGCGAATGGTCCGTCGTTGCGCGTTCTTCCCTGAACCCGGGTCTTTCTCCCTCCCCCTCTGGGGGAGGGCCGGGGTGGGGGCACGCGCCCGTCGACGAAGCACCGTCGTCTCGCCAGCGCCGTCAGCCCCCATCCCGGCCTTCCCCCAGAGGGGGAAGGAGCAAGACAAGAAAGGCGGAAAGGGGAAGGAGTCGAACCTTCCCGGCGACGACTGGCGCCACCCACCGGGTTTGAAGCCCGGCCGCCCCACCAGGGACGATCCCCTCCCATGCGCACGGCCCTTCACGGCCGTGCCTCGAACAGCACCGTGTCGGGCCGCAGCAGATGCGTGTCCTTCACGCGCCGCGTGAAGCCGACCCGGTCGAAGAACTCCAGCAGCTGGATCGCGCGCTTGCGGCCCAGCCCGGTCGCGTCCCGGAAACTCGCGGCCTGCAGGCCCTCGGGCCCCTGCAGGCAATCGCGCGCGATCGCCGCCAGGCATTCGACCGTCGCCTGCGGATAGTACAAGTCCTTGACCACCTGGAAGGCCTCGCCGCGCCGCGCGAGGCTCGCGAGTGTCTGGCGCACCACGGCCTCGCTCGCGCCGCAGTCCTTGGCGAGGTCGCGCACCCAGGGCGGATCGAAGCCGCCATCGGCCAGCTTCGGCAGCAGCTTCTGCGCGAGCTTCTGCTCGGCCTCGCCGAGCCGCGCCGCATGGTCGGGGCGGTGCAGCCAGGTGCCGCTGCGCACCAGCGCGCCGCGCGCCACCAGCGACTCGACCGCATGCCGCCACAGCGTGTCGCCGGTGCGCGGGCCGGCCAGGCGCTTGAGGCGGCGCGCATCGGGGCCGACCTCGTCGGGCGCGTCGCGGTGGAAGTCGTCGAGCCGCGCCACGATCCGGGCCTCGAGCGCGTCGAGCTGTTCGCGCGCGATGGCGGTGCCGGCGACGCGCTGCGCATCGCCGGGCAGCGGCAGCGCGGCCTCGTCGGCCAGCGAGAGGGCGCGCGCCACCTGCGCGGTGTCGAGGCCCAGCGGCGCGTGGCGCAGCAGGGCCGCGATGCGGTCGTCGCGCGCGTCGAGGCGCCAGGCCGCGAGCGTGTCCAGCCGTTCGGGCGTGCGCCGGTAGCGCACCGGCGCGAAGGGGTCGAGCACGCGCGCGCCGGCCATGGTGCGCGTGGCCGAGGCATCGCGCAGCACACCGCGGTCGCCGTGCCAGGCGGCGATCTTCTCGCGCAGCACCAGTTGCGCGAGCGCGGTCTCGCCGGGCTGCAGCAGCTCGCGGTCGAGCAGCGCGAGCGAGGCTATGGTGTCGCTCGCGCCCAGGTGCGCATGCACCGTGGTGCCCGAGCGCAGCGCCTTGGCCTCGCCGGGCCACAGGCTCAGTTCGATGTCGATGCGGTCGGTGGCCAGCGCGATCGAGGGCGTGCAGATCCACTCGCCGCGATGCACCTCGTCCCTGGCCACGCCCGCGAGCGCGAGCGCGCAGCGCTGGCCCGCCTGCGCGTGCTCGGCCTGCCGGTTCTGCGCATGGATGCCGCGCACCCGCACCGCGCGGTCGCCGGGCGCGATGCGCAGCTCGTCGCCCACGCGCACCTCGCCGCTGAAGGCAGTGCCGGTCACCACCGTGCCGACGCCCGCGAGCGTGAAGGCGCGGTCGACCGCGAGGCGGAAGGCCAGGCCGTGCTCGCGCGCGCGTTCGTCGCGCGCCACGGCCACGAGCCGCGCGCGCAGCGCCTCGATGCCCTCGCCCGTGACGGCCGAGACCGCGAACAGCGGTGCGCCCGCCAGCGGCGTCGGCGCCAGCAGGGCCTCGACCTCGGCACCCACCTCGGCCAGCCGCGCCGCGCGCTGCGCGGGGTCGATGCGGTCGATCTTGGTGATCGCCACCGTGGCGCCGCGCACGCCGAGCAGCGCCACCACCGCGAGGTGCTCGCGCGTCTGCGGCATCACACCGTCGTCGGCCGCCACCACCAGCAGCGCATGCTCGATGCCGGTGGCACCGGCCAGCATGGTGTGCAGCAGGCGCTCGTGGCCCGGCACGTCGACGAAGCCCAGCGACACGCCCTCGGGCGCGTGCAGGTAGGCATAGCCGAGCTCGATCGAGATGCCGCGGCGTTTCTCCTCGGGCAGCCGGTCGGTGTCGACGCCGGTCAGCGCGCGCACCAGCGAGGTCTTGCCGTGGTCGATGTGGCCTGCGGTTCCGATGATCATGGCGCGAGCATCACATGAAATTGCGCGTGTGCAGTTCGGACAGCCGCTCGGCCTCTTCGCGCGCGAAGCCCAGCCGCGCGAGGCGCGCGCGCCGGCCCGCCGCCATGTCGCGCTGCAGCTGCTGCACGGCCGCGTGGCCGCGTGCGATGGCGGCCGGCGACAGCGCGCCCGCGGCCAGTAGCACCAGCGCGTCGAACACCTCTTCGTTGAGGCCCGCGGTGGCCGCCAGCGCGTCGTAGCGCAACTCGATCGCATTGCGCAGCCGGGCCTGGAACTCGGGCTGCACCGACAGCCGGTACTCGAGGTGCGCCATGCCGAAGGCCACGTGGCGCGCCTCGTCGCGCGCGGCGAGCCGCGCGATCTGCCGCGTCACCGGATCGGGTGCATGCGCCTGCAGGAAGTTGAGCAGGTTGACGAAGCTGCCCTCGCCGAGCACGGCCAGCAGGAAGGTGGCGATCGAGAAGTCGGGCGCCTCGAACAGCGTGCGCAACGAGGCCTGGCCGCCGGCCGTCGACAGCGCGGGCTCGTGGCCGCGTAGCGTGGCGCGCCGCGTGAAGACCTCGATGTGCCGCGCCTCGTCGGCGCATTGCAGCGCCAGCAGCTGCAACACCTCGCGGAAGTGCGGATGGATCTGGCCCAGGTGGCGCGCGGGCACCAGCAGCGCGGCGTTCTCGTTCTCGATCAGGTAGGTCATCACCTGCACCACCGCGGCCTCGATGGCCGGCGGCAGTTCGAACGGCGCCGCCCAGTCGATGGCGGTGGCCGGGTCCCACTGGGCCGCCGCGGCCTGCGCATAGAGCTCGCCCGCGGTGGCGGCCCAGAGCTCGTGGCGCTGGTGCAGCGAGAAGAAAAAATCGGGGCTGCCGGCCTCGACCGTCGCGCCGCGCGCGGCCAGTCCCCAGCTCGGCAGAGCCTCGGCCTCGGTGTCGCCGCGTGCATGGCCGGTGGGCTGCGCGCCGCGCCAGCGGCCCTCGGCATGCGGGCCGCGCGTGATGAGGGCGAGCGTCATGCCCTGGTCGTCCTGCTCGAAGCGCAGCGGATGGCCCTGGCCGCGGCACCAGGCCTCCAGGTGCAGCTCCCAGGCCGGCGCCGTGCCGCGCACGTGCAGCTCGCCGCCCACGGGCCGCTCGGCCAGCGCGCGGCGGATGAGCAGCAGGGCGCCCTGGTCGAGGCCCAGCGACTCAATATCGATAGCCGGTGGCGGTGATGCGGCCATCGCCGTCGTAAAAGCGCTCGTCGTCGACCGCGCGCTCGAGCAGCGCATAGCCGCTGGTGCGGCCGGCGCGCCATTCGCGCAGGCCCTCGAGCTCGAGCAGCGGGCGCACCTGCGGGTCGTCCCAGCGCATCGCCATCAGCAGCGACACGAAGCGCTCGACGAGCGCGGCCGGCGCGTCTGGACTGGTGGTGAAGTTGCAGTGGTCGTAGGCGCCGGTGCGCGCCAGCACGCGCGTGCTGCCCGCGGGCAGGGTGCCATCGAGGCCGAAGGCCAGCAGGTTGCCGTCGATCAGGCAGCAGGCGTCGATCTCGCCGGCGCGCAGCGCCACGGCCGCGTCGCGTTCGCCGCCGATGTGGTCGCCATGCTTGCCGCCGAGCACGTCGAACAGGCGGGCCTGGAAGTCGCGCGATTGCACCAGGCCCGCGCCGCGCAGGTGGTCGAGCGGGATCAGCGTGGCCTGCGGCGAATCGGCCGCGCCGAAGCCGATGGTCTTGCCGCGCAGCTGGTCGAGCGACTGCACCGGGCTGTCGGCGCGCACCACGATGGCCGAGCGCAGGTCGCAGTCGGTGTCGCGCATGGCCACGGCGCGCACCTGCTGGCCGCGCGCACGTGCGATGCGATCGGCGCGCACCCAGGCCAGCGGCGAGTTCCAGGCCAGGTGGATGCTGCCGTCGAACTGCGCCTCGACCTGGCGCTCGTAGTTCGAATACAGCACGTAGTCGAAGGCCAGGCCGTGCTGCGCGAAGAAGGCCTTGAAGCCTTCCCAGATCGTGACGACCTTGGGCGCGTAGGCGACAGCGCCCATGATCAGCGTCGGTTCGGACACGGGCAGCTCCTCAGAACAGCGGCAGGCCGGTGATGGCCTTGCCGATGAAGTCGTAGAGCACGTCGGAGGTCGGCGCCATCACGCTCGAGGCGCGCGCATCGCGGAACAGCCGTTCGATGCCCGCCTCCTTGCGGAAGGCCGCGCCACCGCACACGCGCATCGCGGTGTCGGTCACCGTCAGCGCGGACTCGGCCGCGGCGGCCTTGACCTCGAGCACGCGCAGCATGGTGTCGGCACGGCCCGCGCCGATGGCGGCGATGGTGTCGTCGAGCAGGGCCTGCGCCATGTCGGCCTGGATGCGGGCGCGCGCGAGGTAGGCGCGGATGGTGGGCAGGTCGGCCAGCGAGCTGTCGAGGTGCACGTGCTTCGTCTGGCTCACGTGGCCGATGGCGCGCGCCAAGGCGCCGTTCATCAGGCCCACGGAGCAGGCGGCGCTGAGCACCGAGAACCAGGGCAGCACCACGCCCATCATGGTGTCGAAGCCCTTGCCGTCCTCGCCGAGGCGATCGCTCGCGGCGACGCGCACGCCCTTCGCCGCGATCGGCGTGGAGGCGTTGCCGCGCAGGCCCAGGCCGTCGAAGCGTCCGGGCTGGCTCAGCCCCTCGGCCCTGGCGCCGACCAGCCACAGCGTGCTCGCGCCCTCGGCCGCGAGCGGCTTGCTCGACCACACATAGCTGTCGGCCTCGAAGGCCGAGGTGACCCAGCTCTTGCGCGCATCGAGCAGCACGCCGTCGCCGTCGGCGCGCGCGGTGCCGGTGGGGGCCCAGAAATGGCTGCGCGAGTCGGCCTCGGAGAAGGCCAGCGTGCTCAGGTGGCGGCCTTCGGCGATCGCCTTGCGCACGGCCTCGGGGCCCTGCTGCTCGAGCACCGCGGTGGCGCAGTAGTGCATGCAGACCACCATCGCGGTGGAGGGGCAGGTCTGCGCGAGCTGCGCGACCACCTGCGCGGCTTCCTTGAGGCCCAGGCCCCGTCCGCCCACCGCGGTGGCCGAGACCAGGCCGAGCAGGCCGGCCTTGCCGAGCGCCTCGATCGCCTCGCGCGGGAACCGTGCCTCGGCATCGGTGCGGGGGGCCAGCGGCTGGAGGACTTCCTTGTCGATATCGGCGAGCGCGTCGAGCGGGTTCATCGCATTCTCCTGAGGTCGGGGTTGAGGTGAATCACTGGAGCCGCTCGCGCAACAGGGCGAGCTGGGCCGAGAAGGGGGCGCTGTCTTCCAGGCAGCGCAGGTCGAGCAGCAGCCGGTCCTCGGCGATGCGGCCGATCACCGGCAGGGGCAGGCCGCGCAGCGCGGTGGCGAGCGCATCGAGCGCGGTGCCGATGCCTTTCTTCGCGGTGCCGGCCGGCGCCAGCGCGAGGCCGGCCGAGGGCAGGCGTTCGACCGGCAGCGAGCCCGAGCCGATCTGTCCGAGCAGCGGCACCACCTCGACCGTGAAGCGCGGCCCCACGGCCTCGCGCACGGCGGGCAGCAGCGCCTGCGCCATCTCGCGGATCGCATCGGCCGGGCGCGTGAGCAGCCGCAGCGTCGGCAGGTCCTGCGCGAGGCGCTCGGGCCGCAGGTAGAGCGACAGCGTGGCCTCGAGCGCGGCCAGCGGCAGCTTGCTCATGCGCAGCGCGCGCTTCATCGGGAACTTGCGGATGCGGCCCACGGCCTCCTTGCTGCCGACGATGAGCCCGGCCTGCGGGCCGCCGAGCAGCTTGTCGCCCGAGAAGGTGACCACGTCGCAGCCGGCCGCGAGCATCTCCTGCGGCAGCGGCTCGCGCGGCAGGCCGTAGTGCGCGAGGTCGACCAGCGAGCCGCTGCCGAGGTCGGTGGCCAGTGGCACGCCGCGCGCATGCGCGATGCCGGCCAGCGTGGCCTCGTCGACCGCGGCGGTGAAGCCCTGCACCGCGTAGTTGCTGGTATGCACCTTCATCACGAGGGCGGTGCGCGCGTTGATGGCGCGCTCGTAGTCCTGCGGATGGGTGCGGTTGGTGGTGCCGACCTCGACCATCTGCGCGCCCGCGCTGGCCATCACGTCGGGCATGCGGAAGGCGCCGCCGATCTCGACCAGTTCGCCGCGCGAGACGATCACCTCGCGCTCGCGCGCCAGCGCCGCGATGGTCAGCAGCACCGCGGCCGCGTTGTTGTTGACCACGGTCGCGGCCTCGGCGCCGGTGATGGTGCGCAGCAGGTCTTCCACCAGCGAGTCGCGGTCGCCGCGGCTGCCGGTGGCGAGGTCGTACTCGAGGTTGTTGGGCGAGGTCATGACCTCGAGCAGCCGCTGCAGCGCCGCATCGGCCAGCAGCGCGCGGCCGAGGTTGGTGTGGATGACGGTGCCGGTGAGGTTGAGCACGCTGCGCATGCGCGGCGCGAGGCGTTGCGCGATGCGCCGAGCGAGCGTGGTGTCGAGCGCGCCGGCCTGCACCTCGGCGGCGGGCAACTGGCCGGCCAGGGCGCGGGCACGCAGGGCATCGAGCAGCGCGCGGGCCTCGCCGGCCACCAGCGTGTGGCCATGCTCGGCCACGAGGGCCTGCGCGGCGGGTGCGCGCAGCAGTCGATCGACAGAAGGCAGATCCTGGGGCCTTGCCGTCGAGCCGTGGACCACGGACTCTTCGGGCGCCGCCATCAGCCGCCTCCGCCGTCGTCGGGGATTTCAGGGTCGCCGAACAGCAGCATCAGGTTGTGGCCGCTGCGCTGGTGACCGTTCTCCGACACCAGCAGGTCGAGCGTGACGCTCGCGAGGTCGTCGGCCACAGGTTCGACCTCGGGGTCTTTTTCCATCGCGATCTGCTTGAGGTAGTGGCCGCAGGTGTCGCAGCACTCGGCCTTGACCGCGCCCTCGCGCGCGCCGGTGGCGGGCATTGCAACGCCGGGCTCGGGCGTCAGCGATTCGAAGTGGATGCCCTTGGTGCTCTCGCAGTGCGTGCACTTGATGCGCACGTAGTGCCACTCGGTGCCGCACAGCGCGCAGTGCAGGTAGCGGAAGCCCGCCTCGTCGGCGCCGATGCGCGTGATGCTCGCGGTGGGCGCGCTGCCGCAGCAGGGGCAGAGGTTGCCGGGATCGGTGCGGCCGAAGATGTTCTCGCCATGCCGTTGCGCCACCTGCAGCACGAGCTGTGTCCAGTAGACCTGCAGGCCGGCCGCGATCAGCGGCGCGGCCGCGAGGTCGAGGCCGAACATGATGCGGCGCGACAGCCGGTCGGCCTGCTGCTCGAGCCAGTCGTCGTCGGCCGCGACCACGCGATCGAGCGTGTCGCGCGCCGGGCCTTCGGACAGCCGCGCACGGAACAGGCCGAGCAGGCGGCGCAGCTCGGCGCGCCAGACCGGATCGCGCGGCCAGCCGAAGGCGGGCAGCGGCGGCTTGAGCGCGCGCGACGCGGCCTCGAGCGCCTCGGCCTCGGGCAGCGCGACCGGCGCGTGGTCCTGCAGCACCTGGTGCTGGGCCTGCGCCAGGTCGGCGATGAAGGTCAGGTACTCGCGCATCGGGTGCGAGGCCGCGAGCTGGCGCAGCCGCAGCTGCCGGTCGGAGAAGGCCGCGGCGCGCACCGGCAGCCGCAGGAAGGGCATCTGCCGCCCCGCCTGCATGGCGATCTGCTCGGGCTCGAGGACGCGCGTGGTGCGGATCGGTGGGCTGCTGCTCATCCGGACGACTCTACAGCGAATCGCCCGGATCGCAATGCAGGGTGGATGCTCATTCTCCGCGCGTCATCTTGCGATGCCACAGCGGATGGTTGAGCTTGGCCCAGCCTTCGGTGACGGTGCCGCGCGTCATCGCGCGCAGGGTGCCCTTGACCCAGATCGCGGCATAGATGTGCGTGATCACCGAGAGGATCAGCACCACGGCCGAGGCCGCGTGCACCACCACCGCGATGCGCCGCACGAGGATCGGGAAGAAGTGGACGAACCATGGGCTCCAGAACATGAAGCCCGTGACCAGCAGCAGGAGCAGGCTGATGCCGAAGGCCCAGAACACCAGCTTCTGGCCCGCGTTGTACTTGCCCACCGGCGGCATGCTCGACTTGTCGCCCTTGAGCATCTTCGGCGCGTTGGCGATCCACTCGCGGTCGCCGCGGTCGAGGATGTTCTCGCGCCACATCGTGAAGAACAGGAACGCGAAGCCCAGCACCATCAGCACGCCGAGGAAGGGATGCAGGATGCGCGTCCACGGCCCGCCGCCGAACAGGTTGGTGAGGAAGAACAGCGCCGGGTGGAAGAAGGCCAGCCCCGAGAGCGCGGCCGCGAAGAACATGATCGCCACGAACCAATGGTTCATGCGCGTGGCATCGCGGTAGCGGCGAAGGTAGTAGCGGGTCATCGCGTCTCTCCTCGGGTCTCTACTCGGGCCGATGCCGGCGGTTCCTCGATCACCACCACCTCGTCGGGCTTGCCGTCGAGGTCGGCGTCCGGATGGTCTTCCTTGGGCTCGATCGGGCCGGTCTTCATGTAGTGGAAGAAGCTGCCGACCACGGCGCCGATCATCGCCACCATGGCGAGCGGCTTGGCCACGCCCTTCCACAGCGAGACCAGCGGGCTGATCTGCGGATCCTTCGGCAGGTTGGCATAGAGGCCGGGCCGGTCGGCATGCTGCAGCACGTACATGACGTGCGTGCCGCCGACGCCGGCCGGGTCGTAGACGCCGGCGTTCGAGAAGCCGCGTTCCTTGAGGTCGACGATGCGCTCCGACGCGTACTCGTGCATGTCCTCCTTGGTGCCGAAGTGCAGCGCGCCCGTGGGGCAGGCCTTCACGCAGGCGGGTTCGAGGCCCACGCCCACGCGGTCGGAGCACAGCGAGCACTTGTAGGCCTTGTTGTCGGCCTTGCTGATGCGCGGCACGTCGAAGGGGCAGCCGGTGACGCAGTTGCCGCAGCCCACGCAATGCTCGCTGATGAAGTCGACGATGCCGTTGGCGTACTTGACGATCGCGCCCGGCGAGGGGCACGACTTCAGGCAGCCGGGGTCGTCGCAGTGCATGCAGCCGTCCTTGCGGATCAGCCATTCGAGCTTGCCGGCCTCGGGCTCGACCTCGGAGAACTTCATCACCGTCCATGACGAGGGCGTGAGGTCGACCGGGTTGTCGTAGGTGCCGTGCGTGGTGCCGACCTCGTCGCGCAGGTCGTTCCACTGCATGCACGCGACCTGGCAGGCCTTGCAGCCGATGCAGGTCGACACGTCGATCAGCTTCGCGACCTGCTGCACCTGCGGGCGGTTGCGGACCTCGGGCGAGGGCGTGGTGGTGGCCGAGCGGGCGAGGATGTCTAGGGTTTGAAGAGAGGACATCGGTCAGGCCTTCTCGATGTTCACTGTGAAGGACTTGTACTCGGGCGTCTGCGTGTTCGCATCGCCCACGAAGGGGGTCAGCGTGTTCACCAGATACCCGGGCTTCGCGATGCCGACGAAGCCCCAGTGGTTCGGCAGCCCCACGGTATGGACCGTGCGGCCGTCGACCTGCAGCCCGACGATGCGCTTGGTGACGACGGCCACGGCCTTGATGAAGCCGCGCTTGCTCGACACCTTGACCATGTCGCCATGGCCGATGCCCTTCTCCTTCGCGAGCTCCTCGCCGATCTCGACGAACTGCTGCGGCTGGATGATGGCCGAGGTGCGCACGTTCTTGGTCCAGTAGTGGAAGTGCTCGGTGAGCCGGTAGCTGGTGGCCACGTACGGGAAGTCCTTCGGCACGCCGAGTCGCTCGAGGTCGCCCTTGAAGATGCGCGCGGCCGGGTTGGCGCGTGCCTTCTCGTTGTTCGGGTGCAGCAGGTTGTTGACCAGCGGCGACTCGAAGGGCTCGTAGTGCTCGGGCAGCGGGCCCTCGGCCATGCCGGTGGGCGCGAACAGCCGCGCCACGCCCTCGGCCGTCATGATGAAGGGCCGCACCGCGTCGGCCTCCATCGGGTTGGCGTCGGGGCGGATGTCGGGCACGTCGGCACCGGTCCACTGCTTGCCGTTCCAGGCGACCAGCGGCCGCTTGGCGATCCAGGGCTTGCCGGTGGCCGGGTCGGTGGAGGCACCGTTGTAGAGGATGCGCCGGTTCGCGGGCCAGGCCCAGGCCCAGTTCTGCACCATGCCGATGCCGAAGGGATCGGCGTTGTCGCGCCGCGCCATCTGGTTGCCGGCCTGGGTCCAGGCGCCCGCGTAGATCCAGCAGCCGCTGGCGGTGCTGCCGTCGTCGCGCAGCAGGCCGAAGCCCGCGAGCTGCTCGCCGGCCTTGGCCGTCGGCGGCTTGGTCGGGTCCTTCGGATCGAGCAGGTCGGTCAGCGCGCGGCCGTTGTATTCCATCGCCAGTTCCTGCGCGGACGGCGAGTGCGGAATCTTGTAGGGCCAGGTCAGCTTGACGATCGGATCGGGGAAGGCGCCGCCGTCCTTGATGTAGGCCTGGCGCATGCGGTTGAAGATGCCGGCCACGATCTCGATGTCGCCCTTGGCCTCGCCCGGCGGCTCCGCGCCCTTCCAGTGCCACTGCAGCCAGCGGCTGGAGTTGGTGAGCGAGCCGTCCTCCTCCGCGAAGCAGGTGGAAGGCAGGCGGAACACCGTGGTCTGGATGTCTGTGGTCTTGACGTCGTTGAACTCGCCGAAGTTGCGCCAGAACTCGCTGGTCTCGGTCTGAAGCGGATCGATGGTGACCAGGAACTTGAGCTTGGAGAGCCCGTCGACGATCTTCTTCTTGTCGGGGAACGAGCCCACCGGGTTGAAGCCCTGGCAGATGTAGCCGTTGAGCTTGCCCTGGTTCATGAGCTCGAAGGCCTGCAGCACGTCGTAGAGCTTGTCGATCTTCGGCAGGTAGTGGAAGGCCCACTCGTTGTCGGCCGTGGCCGCGTCGCCCCACCACGATTTCTGCATGCTGACGAAGAACTTGGGGTAGTTCTGCCAGAAGCTCATCTGGTTGGGCCGCAGCGCCTTGAGCGCGCGGGTCTTGTAGTAGTCGGGCAGGTTCTGCTCGCTGTCACGCGCGAGCGACATGTAGCCCGGCAGCGAGTTCGACAGCAGCCCCAGGTCGGTCAGGCCCTGGATGTTGCTGTGGCCGCGCAGCGCGTTCATGCCGCCGCCCGGCACGCCGATGTTGCCCAGCAGCAGCTGCACGATGGCGCCGGTGCGGATCATCTGCGAGCCCTGGCTGTGCTGCGTCCAGCCCAGCGCGTACATGATGGTCATGGTGCGCGTGGGCACGCTGGTGCTCGCGATGTACTCGCAGACCTTGAGGAACTTGTCCTGCGGCGTGCCCGTGATGCGGCTCACCAGCTCGGGCGTGTAGCGCGAGTAATGCCGCTTCATCACCTGCAGCACGCAGTTCGGGTCCTGCATGCTCATGTCGACCTTGGCCATGCCGGCCTCGTCGAGCGCATAGCCCCACGACTTCGGGTCGTAGTTGCGCTTCTCGGCGTTGTAGCCGCTGAACAGGCCGTCCTCGAACTTGTAGTCGGGGCCGACGATGAAGGGCGCGTTGGTGTAGTTGCGGACGTACTCGGTCTGGATCTTGTCGTTGCTCAGCAGGTAGTTGATGACCCCGGCGAGGAAGGCGATGTCGGACCCCGCGCGCACCGGCGCGTAGTAGTCGGCCATCGCGGCCGAGCGCGTGAAGCGCGGGTCGACCACCACCAGGCGGGCCTTGTTCTGTTTCTTGGCTTCGATGACCCACTTGAAGCCGCACGGATGCGCCTCCGCGGCATTGCCGCCCATGATCAGCACGACGTCCGCGTTCTGGATGTCCTGCCAATGGTTGGTCATCGCGCCTCTGCCGAACGTCGGGGCCAGACTGGCCACCGTCGGTCCGTGTCAGACGCGTGCCTGGTTGTCGAACACCAGCATTCCGGTCGAGCGGAATGCCTTGTGCGTGATGTAGCCGGTTTCGTTGGACGAGGCCGAGGCACAGAGCATGCCGGAGCTGGTCCATCGGTTGACGGTCTTGCCGTCGGCGTTGGTGGTCTGGAAGTTGGCGTCGCGGTCGGCCTTGAGCAGCTTGGCGATGCGGTCCAGCGCCTCGCCCCAGCCGATGCGCTTCCACTCGGTGCCGCCGGGCTCGCGCACCTCGGGGTACTTCAGCCGCATCGGGCTGTGCACGAAGTCCAGCAGGCCCGCGCCCTTGGGGCACAGCGTGCCGCGGTTCACGGGGTGGTCGGCATCGCCCTCGATGTGGAGGATGTCGGACACCACGTTCTTCGCCTTGTCGCCCAGGCTGTACATGATGAGTCCGCAGCCCACCGAGCAGTAGGGGCAGGTGTTGCGGGTCTCGGTGGTGCGCGCGAGCTTGAAGTTGCGGGCCTCGGCCAGCGCGGCGGTCGGCGAGAAGCCGAGCGCCACGATGCTGGAGCCGACCAGCCCCGCGCTGCTCACGCGGAAGAATTGCCGGCGGTTCATATCCATGACGGAACCTCCGGCGGCGCTGAAGTGGGTTGTCGTTTCATCGTGGTCTTCTTCTGTGGGGCTGGGAACGGAATGGAACTTCTTATTTCGGCGCGGCGCCGTCGCCGCCCGTCGGGGGCGGGGCACCCCCGGACGAGCCGCCACCCTGGCCGCTCATGCCGCCGATGGCCGCGCCGCCTTCGGACGGGCCCTTGTGGGCGGAGGAGGCATCGACCGCATCGCCCGACGCGGCAGGCGTGACGCCCGTGGGACTGGCACCGGAGCCGGCGCCGCCGGAGGCGGCACTCGCGCTCGGCTTGGGATCGCAGGCGGCCAGCAGAACGCCGAGCGCGAGGCACAGGGCGAGAGTGGGCAGACGCTGACATCGTGTCATCGAGACTCCTTGGGGGAAGGGGGTCCGGCGATGGATTCTTCTTGTTCCGGCCGGCCCGGACCTGGCGCCATTGCCGGTCCGTGGAGGCTGGATGTTTGTTGCATCATGCTTCAGCAACTGTCCGCGATCAAGGCCGCGGCGGGTAGGAGAGGGCCGCAATAACCCTCGGATGCGCGGCCCGCCGGGTCGCTCGGCTATCGTCGCGGCCATGAACGCCTCCCTCCGCCTGGGTTGGCGCACGCTCTGGCGCGACCTGCGCGCCGGCGAGCTGCGCCTGTTGATCGTCGCCGTGCTGCTGGCCGTGGCCGCGCTCACTGCCGTCGGCTTCTTCGCCGACCGGTTGCAGGGCGGCCTGAAGCGCGATGCGCGCCAGCTGCTGGGCGGCGACGCGGTGATCGTCAGCGACAACCCGACGCCCGAGGCCTTCGTGGCGCAGGCGCGCTCGCTGGGGCTGCAGTCCGCGGGCACCTACGGATTTCCGACCATGGCGCGGGCCGACGACGCGCAGGGCGGCGCGAGCAAGCTGGTGGCGCTGAAGGCGGTGGCCGAGGGCTATCCGCTGCGCGGCAATGTGCAGACCGCCACCGCTCTCGGCGCGCCGGGCGCGGTCACGCGCGACGTGCCGGCGCCGGGCGAGGTCTGGGTCGATGCCTCGCTGCTCGACTCGCTCGCGCTCAAGGTCGGCGATACGCTGCTCTTGGGCGACACCGGCCTGCGCGTGGGCCGCGTCATCACGCTCGAGCCCGATCGCGGCGCGGGCTTCATGAGCTTCTCGCCGCGCGTGATGCTCAACCAGGTCGACGTGCCGCGCACCGGCCTCGTGCAGCCGGCCAGCCGCGTGGGCTACCGGCTCGCGGTGGCGGGGCCCGATGCGGCGGTGAAGCGCTTCGTCGACTGGTCCGAGGCGCAGATCAAGAAAGGCGAGCTGCGCGGCGTGCGGCTCGACTCCTTCGAGAGCGGCCGGCCCGAGATGCGCCAGACGCTGGACCGCGCCGAGAAATTCCTGAGCCTGGTGGCGCTGCTGGCGGCGCTGCTGTCGGCGGTGGCGGTGGCGCTGGCCGCGCGCGGCTTCGCGGCCAACCACCTCGACGACTGCGCGATGCTGCGCGTGCTGGGCCAGAGCCAGCGCACCATCGCCTGGGCCTATGCCTTCGAGTTCGCGGTGGTCGGGCTGGTGGCCAGCGCGCTCGGCGTGGCGATCGGCTTCGGCGTGCACTACGTGTTCGTGCTGCTGCTGGCGGGCCTGGTCGAGACCGCGTTGCCCTCGGCCACGCTGTGGCCCGCGGCCTTCGGGCTGGGCATGGGTCTCACGCTGCTGTTCGCCTTCGGGCTGCCGCCGGTGCTGCAGCTCGCGCGCGTGCCGCCGCTGCGCGTGATCCGGCGCGACGTGGGCGGGCTCAAGCCGGCTTCGCTGGCGGTGCTGGGCATCGGCGTGGCGGGCTTCGCGGCGCTGCTGATGGCGGCCAGCAGCGACATCAAGCTGGGCCTGATCGCGGTCGGCGGCTTCGCGGGCGCGGTGGCGGTGTTCGCGCTCTTGAGCTGGCTCGCGGTCAAGCTGCTGCGGCGCAGCGTCAACGAAACCACGGCGCCGCGCTGGCTGGTGCTGGCCACGCGCCAGATCTCGGCGCGGCCGGCCTATGCGGTGGTGCAGGTCAGCGCGCTCGCGGTCGGCCTGCTGGCGCTGGTGCTGCTGGTGCTGCTGCGCACCGACCTGGTGGCGAGCTGGCGCAAGGCCACGCCGCCCGATGCGCCCAACCGCTTCGTCATCAACGTGATGCCCGACCAGAGCGAGGCCTTCCAGAAGGCGCTGCGCAATGGCGGCGTCGACAAGTTCGACTGGTACCCGATGATCCGCGGCCGCCTGATCGCGATCAACGACAAGCCCGTGACGCCCGACGACTACACCGAGGACCGCGCCAAGCGGCTGGTGGACCGCGAGTTCAACCTCAGCAACAGCGCCGAGGCGCCCGCGCACAACAGCATCGTGGCCGGCCGCTGGACGCCCGGCGCGCAGGGCGAGGTGAGCGTGGAGGAGGGCCTGGCCGAGACCCTGGGCCTGAAGCTCGGCGACAGCCTGCGCTTCGACATCGGCGGCATGCAGAACGACGCGCGCATCACCTCGCTGCGCAAGGTCGACTGGGGCTCGCTGCATGCCAACTTCTTCGTGATGTACACGGTGCCCACGCTGGCCGACGTGCCCACCACCTACATGGGCGCCTTCCGCGCGCCCGAGACCAAGGGCTTCGACAACGCGCTGGTGCGCGCCTTCCCGAACGTGACCAACGTCGACATGAGCGCCACCATCAACCAGGTGCAGACGGTGCTCGACCAGGTGATCCGCGCGGTCGAATTCCTGTTCGGCTTCACGCTCGCGGCCGGGCTGGTGGTGCTGTTCGCGGCCGTCACCGCCACGCGCGAGGAGCGCGCGCGCGAATTCGCCGTGATGCGCGCGGTGGGCGCGCGCGCCAGCCTGCTGCGCCAGGTGCAGCGCGCCGAACTCGCGGGCGTGGGCTTGCTCGCGGGCTTCCTCGCGAGCATCGTGGCCTCGGTGATCGGCTGGGGCCTGGCGCGCTTCGTGTTCGAGTTCACCTGGACCGCCTCGCCGATCGTGCCGGTGGCCGGCGCGCTCGCCGGTGCGGTGCTCGCGCTGGGCGCGGGCTGGTGGGGGCTGCGCGAGGTGCTGCGCCGGCCCGTGGTCGACACGCTGCGGCGCGCGGCCGAATGAGCTGAGTCGCAAGCAAGGCATCGTGCGCCGATTTTTTTCGCGCGCCGATCGGAAAGGGGCCGGGAGTGCACTACATTCCCCGGCCCTGCTTTTTTGTGAATCGACTTTCCCGCATGCGCCTGGCGTCCTTCCAGATCACCCACTTTCGCTCGATCAACGACAGCGGTCCCATCGAACTCTCCCGGATCACCACGATCCTCGGCCGCAACGACACCGGCAAATCCAACCTGCTGCGCGCGCTGCACAGCCTGAACCCGGCCGAGGGGCCGGTGAGCGCGCTGAGCCCGATCAAGAACTTTCCGCGCCATCGCCGCCTGAGCGAATGCACGGCCGACACGCCCGTGGTCCACACGCGCTGGCGCCTCGAGCCGCAGGAGCAGGCCGAGCTGGTGCGCCTGCTGCCGCGCGCGTCCGGTGTGAGCCACGTGACCGCGGGCCGCGGCTATGGCCCGGCGCGCTGGGCCGGCCTCGAGGGCCTGGGCGACCTGTCGATCGATGTCGGCGATGCCAAGGGCAAGATCCGCAAGATCGTGCCGGCCGTGAAGGCCGCGGCCGAGAAGCTGGCCGACGAACTGCGCGCGCCGCTCGAGCAGGCGGCCGATGCCTTCGATGGCGCGATGATCCTCAACCCCGACCTGCTCAAGTGGTCCGAGGGCGCGCAGCTCGCCCTGGCCGCGCTGCGCCAGGCATTGGCCGCGGCCGGTGCCGAGCTGGCCGACAAGCCCGCGCAGATGGTGACCGAGCTCGAGGAGCTGTCGCTGTCGATCGTCAGCGACGGGCCCGCGCTCGCGCGCGCCAAGGACTGGATCCTCGCGCGGCTGCCGCGCTTCGTGTTCGTCGACGAGTACCCCGCGCTGCAGGGCCGCCAGAACATCGCCGACTACCTCTCGAGCGAGGCGCGCGACCACCTCTCGAGCGCGCAGCGCAGCTTCGGCACCCTGTGCCGCGCCGCCGGCCTCGACCCGCGCGAGCTGCATGCGCTGCACGAACGCGGCGACCAGGCCACGCGCAACCAGCTCGTGAACCGCGCGGGCGCGGCGATGACCGCCGAGATCCGCCGGCTGTGGAAGGACCGGCCGCTCAAGGTGCGCTTCAACCTCGACGGCGAGGAGTTCGACACGCTGGTGTCCGACCCGGGCGGAGCCTATGAGGTCGAGGTCGGTCTCGACGAGCGCAGCCGTGGCTTCCAGTGGTTCTTCGCGTTCCACGTGGCCTTCTTCGCGGGCTTGCGCGGCGAGGCCGGCGAGCAGGGTGATGGCGGCATCGTGCTGCTGCTCGACGAGCCCGGCCTGCACCTGCATCCGCGCTCGCAGGCCGACCTGCTCGCGCACTTCGAGCAGGACTTCGCGCAGCAGATCGTCTACACCACGCACTCGCCCTTCATGGTGCCGGCCGGCGACAAGGCCTCGGTGCGGATCGCGCAGCTCGAGGGCGGCGCGGGCACCACGCTGAGCAGCCGCGAGCTGGCGGCGATCGGCGGCAATGCGCGGATCGGCGCGCTGTTCGACCTGGCGCAGGAGCCGCCGGCGGCGCCAGCCGAACCGGCCGCGGTGGCCGAAGCGGCAGTGGCCGCCGTGGCCGCCTGAGTCAGTCGCGCCCGACGTCTTCGTCGGTCGGCGGCGGAAACATCCGCTCGACCGCGAAGTCCACGAAGGCCCGCACCTTCGGCGACAGCTGCCGGCTCGACGGCCACAGCGCCGAGAACTGGCCGCGGTGCGTGACGTGGGGCACGAGCACGCGCTGCAGCTCGCCGCGCGCCAGCGCATCGCGCGCGAGGAAGTCGGGCATGAAGGCGATGCCGAGCCCGGCGATGGCGGCGCCGAGCATGGCCTCCATGTTGTTGCACAGCATCGTGCAGGGCAGCCGCTCGGGCAGGCCCGGCAGGGTCCAGTCCTCGATGCGCGTGCCGGTCACGAACTTGTAGCGCAGGCAGGCATGGCCGGCGAGGTCGGCCGGCTGCTGCGGCACGCCATGGCGCGCGAGGTAGGCCGGCGCGGCCACCAGCAGGAAGCGGAACGGCCCGAGCCCGCGCGCCACCAGCCGCGAATCGACCAGCTCGCCGCTGCGGATCGCCACGTCCACGCCCTCGGCGATCACGTCGACCAGCCGGTCGTTGAAGTCGAGGTCGAGCTCGATCTGCGGATAGCGGGCCTGGAAGTCCGGCAGCATCGGCAGCAGGAAGCGGTAGCCGATGGTCGGCAGGCTCACGCGCAGCCGGCCGCGCGGCTGGGCCACGGCGTCCTGCATCATGGCGCGCGCATCGTCGAGCTCGTCGAGGATGCGGCGGCAGCGCTCGTGGAACATCGCGCCTTCCTGCGTGAGCCGCACCTGGCGCGTGGTGCGGTTGAACAGCCGCAGGCCCAGCTGCTGCTCGAGCCGCGCCACGTTCTTGCCGACCGCCGAGGCGGAGATGCCGAGCAGCCGTCCCGCCTTGGCGAAGCTCAGCAGGTCGGCCGCCCGCACGAAGGATTCGAGGCCGCTGAAACTGTCCATCGATTGGCAACCTCAGGTTGGGAGTGAGTGGAGTTGTGCCTCCATTCTCTTTGCATTCAATCATTTTTATCTTCTCTTCACGCCGATGAGGGCGTCGGCCGGGCCTCCGGACCGGCGCCGCCCGGCCTGTCTTCGGTCCTGCGTGAAGGGTGTCCATGTCTTCTTCTTTTCCGTCTTCGTCTTCCCCGGCGCCACGCCCGTACTGGCTGCTCGCCGCCGTCTGCCTGGCCGCGATCGGCATGCCGCTGAGCTTCACCGGCCCGGCCGTCGCGCTGCCCGCGATCCATGCCGCGCTGGGCGGCAGTCCGGTGCAGCTCAACTGGGTCACCAATGCCTTCATGCTGAGCTTCGGCGGCACGCTGATGGCGGCCGGCGCGCTGGCCGACGCCTGCGGGCGCAAGCGCGTGTTCGTGCTCGGGCTGCTGCTGATCCTGCTGGGCAGCCTGTTCGCGGTGTGCGCGCCGGGCATCGTGTGGTTCGACCTCGCGCGCGCCGCGCAGGGGCTCGGTGCGGCCGCCGCCTTCGCCGCCGGCACCGCCGCGCTGGCGCAGGTCTTCGACGGTGCGGCGCGCACGCGCGCCTTCAGCCTGATCGGCACCTCGTTCGGCGCCGGCCTCGCCTCGGGCGCGCTGCTCGCGGGCTGGCTCGGCGAACGCTTCGGCTGGCAGGCCGTGATGTGGAGCCCCGCGCTCGTGAGCCTCGCGGCGCTGGCGATCGCCGCGGCGTGCATGCGCGAGTCGCGCAACCCGCAGGCCGTGGGCCTCGACGTGCCCGGCACCCTGAGCTTCACGGGCGCGCTGAGCCTGCTGACCCTGGGCGTGCTGCAGGCGCCCGACAGCGGCTGGGGCAGCCCCTGGGTGATGGGCGCGCTGGCCGGCGCCGTGCTGCTGGGTGTCGTCTTTGTCGCGATCGAGCGCCGCGTCGCGCATCCGATGCTCGACCTGACGCTGTTCCGCTATCCGCGCTTCGTCGGCGTGCAGCTGCTCGCGAGCGCGCCGGCCTACGCCTTCGTCGTGCTGCTGGTGCTGCTGCCGATCCGCTTCGTCGGCCTCGAGGGGCGCGATGTGGCCGAGACCGGCCGGCTGATGCTCGCGCTGTCGGGGCCGATCCTCGTCGTGCCGACCCTGGCCGCGTGGCTCGCGCACCGCTTCCCGGCCGGCGCCATCTCGGCCGTGGGCCTGCTGGTCTGCGCCGTGGGCCTCTATGCGCTCGGCCGCTGTGCACCGGGCGCGGCACCGCGCGAACTGCTGCTGCCCCTGCTGCTGATCGGCGGCGGCATCGGCCTGCCCTGGGGCCTGATGGACGGGCTCGCGGTCGGCGTCGTGCCGCGCGAGCGCGCGGGCATGGCCTCGGGCATCTTCAACACCGTGCGCGTGGCGGGCGAGGGCATCGCGCTCGCGCTGGTGGGGGCGGCGCTGACGGCGCTGGTGGGGGCGCGGCTGGCGCATCTGCCGGGCGTCGGCTCCCTGGCTTCGGGATCGTCGGCCGCGTCGCAAGCCGCGCAGCAGGTCACGACCGGCGGCCTGCAGCAGGCGCTCACGCTGCTGCCGGGCCTGGACCGCGCCGCCGTGCTGCAGGTGTATGGCGACGCCTTCGCCACGCTGCTGCTGGGGCTCGCGGCCGTGACGGTGCTGACGGCGGTGGTGGTGTTCGCGTTCCTGCGCGGCGAGGAACAGGCGCAGGGCGCCGAGGCGGCGCTGAACTGCCCGGCGTCCTGAGGGGCGCCCGCGCGTCAGTCGAGCCGGATGTTCGAGCCCTCGAGCCGGGCCTGGCCGGCGCCCAGCGGTTGCACCTTGGCGTCGTCGGCTTCCACGTTCGTGAAGTCGACCGTGCGCACGATGGTGTTGCCGAGCAGCTCCAGCGTGCCGATGCGGCTGTGCTGCAGCTCGAGGCGGCCGAACTCGTTGCCTTCGAAGCGCACATGGGCGCTGCGCAGGTAGGTGGCGTCGAGGTGGTCGATGTGGCTGTTGCGGAGGGTGAAGGTCTGGTTGACTTGAGGGGTGACGCCTTCGGCCTTGGAGCCGACGAGGCCGAAGCTGAGTTCGACGGGCTTGCCGCCGCCAAGGAACTGGACGTTGTCGATCGTTGCGTGCAGCGTATCGGCCGACACCAGCTTGAACGGGGAAGGCCCTTGCGGGCTGGACTTGAACTGGCTGTCGCGGACGGTGATGCGCAGCCCGCCACCGATGCGCGCCAGCAGCGATTCACCGCGCACGCGCTCTATCAGGATGTCGCCCTTCACCTCCGCGCGATTGAAGTCCAGGTGATCGACGACCGTGTCGCGTACCGTCAGTGAGGCGAGGCCCGCGGGCACCATGTTGAAGAGCCCCCTAAGCCGGCAGTTCTCGATGAGGACGGTGGCGTTCTCAGGGTGATAGGACACGCCGTCGAAGTCGCAGTCCCTGGCGACCAGGCCCGTATCGGCACTGATGTCGAACCACTTGATCACGCAGCCCAGAAAGGTCGCGTCGCCGTAGGTGCCGATCGCGCCCTGGCGGTTCCTGTCGCTGCTCGAGCCGATGAAGCGGCATTTTTCGAACACCACGTTCCTGCTGCCTCGCTGGCCGCCCCAGTTCGAGTTTCCCTGGGAATAACAACCGTGGAAGCGCACGTCGGTCATGACGCCGAATTCGATGACGCCGGCGAAGTGGCAGTTGCGAAATTCGACATTGGCCATCGCTTCGAGGCGGATCTGGTAGCCGCCCGTGAAATCGCAATCGACGAACTTCAGATGGCGCCACACCTGTCCGTGAAACTGCGTGCCGTCGAACGATGCCCCTTCGATGACCATCGGCGCATTGCCTGTCTCCTTGGCACGCGCGGCATCGTCCTTCAGGTACTCGAAGGTCTTGCCGAATTCCTTGATGTCTTTCTTCATGAGGCGGCAGCTGGTCAACAGTGGGATGGAAGGCGCGATCGACAGGCTTGCGATCGAGGTGAACAGGTGGCGGCGTTGCATGGGGTCCTCGTCAATCCAGTCGGATGACTTTCTTGGGGTCCGGATAGAGGTTGCCGGCCGGCGTCGGGTACTTGCCCCAGGTGCGATGGAGCCAATCCCAGTCGGGCACTTCGCCTTGCTCTCCCGCGCGGCGGCGCATGAAGTCGATGAAGGTGGTGCCCAGGCGGGCGGTACCGATATCGAGGGGGAAAAGCCAGGGGTCGTCGACATTCATGTCCGTGCTCCAGTCGGGCGTGCCCTTGGTGATCGCCGGTGATTTCAGGACGACTTCGCAAAAGGCCTGCGGGGCCCGTTCGATCACCTGGTGGCGGTCCCCGAGACGCGATGTCTCGCGTTCTTCTGTAGTCTCGTTGGCGCTGTGGAGTGAGACCATTCCGCTGGCCAATGCATCGAGGTCGCGTGGGTTGAAGACGAGCGTTCTTTGCCGACGATGGACGAGCGCGGGTTCGAGGCGATGCCATCGTGGCCGCGTCTTCTTGAGTGCGTTTCCTTGGCTCTCGACCATCTCGCACACCCACACCCTGACCCCCGCGATGCAATCCAGCACCGCCATCCGCTCGCTCAACACCACCTCGACCTCCGGCGACCGCCGCGATGTCAGCAGCCCCGTGCGCTGCGCCCAGACGAATCGCAGCGGCGGATCCTTCGGATGCATCAGGTGGAGGTAGTCCAGCGCCACCGCGAGCCGGGGTCGCCCCGTCCCCGTCGCGCTTCGCACCTGCGAGAGCCGATGGCGTACCGGGTCGAGCACGCTGCCCGCGGGCGGGCGCAAGGTCCAGCCCGCGAGTTCGCCGTCGAGGTTCTGGTAGCCGATGGGGCCGCCGCAGCTCGACACGACGAAGCGCGTGGCGCGGCCATCGCCCGCCTGCGGTCCCTCCAGCCCAGGGTCTCGGGCGCTCGTGACCTCGACGCGTCCCCTGGACCGCGCGCTGCGCGCGGCCTGATAGACGCCGGCGCGGTGGCTGTGGCCGCTGAAGTGCCAGTCGACCCGCGGGCCATCGCCGAGGACCAGGTGGTCGAAGTACCAGCGCAGCCTGCGCTCGCAGGTGCCCATGTTGAAGGCGGTGAGGCCGCCCGGGCTGTGGAGCTGGCCATCGGGCGTGTCGGCCGGCGTGAAGCCGGCATCGGCGGCCGAGAAGGGCACGCCCTGGTCGTAGCTGAAGATGGTGAAGTGGCTCGCCACGAGCAGCGATGCGCCGCTCGCGGTCTTGAGCTGCTGCGCATGCCGCAGCAGCGCCTGCTGGCCGGGACTGAAGCTGCTCGCGGCGCGCGGCAGGATCATGGCGCCCTGGCGGTCCACGCCCACGCTGCCGGTGCCGCCCGCGAGGTTCTGGAAGTTCTCGTGCTCGCCCCAGGCCAGCCCCACGAGCAGCTGGCCGGCCGTTCGCGCGCCCTGCGGGCCACCGAACCCGACGACGAAGTCGCCGAGCGGATTGAACAGCGCGCCGAAGAGATCGAAGTTGGCGGCGTCGTAGTTGAGCGAGGTGTAGGTCTGGCCGTAGGTCGGGCCATAGGCGAGCGCGGCTTCGTAGATCGTGAGGTTGTGGTCGGCCGCGATGCCTTCGTTGGCGCGGGTCGGCGAGAAGCGGCTGGCCTCCTCGAGCCGGGCGCGGTGCCGCGCGATGGCGGGGTCGGTGCGCTCCGTGACCGAAGGGCCGGCATGCCGGCCAGCGTTTTCCATCGCGCCGAGCGCCATGCCCCAGCCGCCCACGCGCGGGCTGATGCCGTAGGGCATCTCGTAGGCCTCGTGGTTGCCGGTGGTCATGAAGACCGGCAGCCTGAGCCGCGCATAGGCATGCCGCACGAGGCTGTAGACCTGCATGTCGTCCTGCCAGCGCGCGTAGAGATCGGCGTCGTGCGCGTTGCCGAGGATGTTGAAGGCGCGCCATTGCTCGCCCAGCGTGGCGCCGGCGCGCGCGGGATCGATGTTGCGGTTGAAGTCGATCAGGTCGCCGGTCAGCAGCAGGGCGCTGTCGGGCTCGCGGCTCGGGGCGACGGCCTCGAACAGGCCGCGCAGGTGCAGGAAGGCATTGCACAGGGTGCGCGCGGCGAAGGGTTCGGCGAGCGGGCCGGCGCCTTCCGCGCCCTCGAGCAGGATCGCGCGCGAACGGGCCAGCGCCTGCTGGCGTAGGTTGACGTGCACGTCGCTCAGGTGCGCGATCCGCAGCGTCGGCGTGCTCGCGCGGATCACGGGGTGCCAGGCCTGCAGCCGCGGCCGGTCGGCACCGGGCGCGCCGATGCGCGTGGCGCCGATGGCATCGACGTCGTACTCGCGCAGGTCGCCGATCGCTCCGCCGCGCGTGCCGCGCTGCGCCTGCAGGAAGCGCTGGACCAGCAGGTCCTGGTAGTGCGCGGCGCAGGGCGCATTGCCATCGGGCCAGGCCTTCTTCTCGGCCGGCGTCAGCGCCACCATCCAGGCGAAGCTCTGGAAGCCCGAGGCGTCGATGCGCGCGAAGGGCGCGGCGCGCGGGTCGAACTCGATCTCGTAGAGCGTGCCGCCCTCGAACTCATGGTAGAGCCGCATGCCCGCGGGCGAGAGGCTGAAGGCCGTGCCGTCGCTGCAGTGCACGACGCTCTGCGCGCGAAAGGGGCCGAGGGCGCGCGTCGTGAGCGCGGCGCGTGCCTTCGCGTAGGTCCGGCCATCGCCGAACAGCGTGCCCTGCGTCGTGTCGGTATCGTCCGGCTTGCGTTCGATGGGGCACAGGCGCAAGTGGCGGTCGATGTAGGGATGCGCGGCCTGCGCGAGTCCGGTCGTGGCGTCGACGGCGAAGCGGCGGCTGTCGCTGGCGTTCACGCCGATCACGAGGCGCGCGCGGGTCTGGCCCGGTGCCAGCACGAGCGGGCAGCCGAGGCTGGGGTAGAGGATGACGGCAGCGACCCGTGCCGTGGCCTCGGAGGGATGGCAACTGACGCCGCGGTCGTGCTGGCCGTTGCCGGCGTTGGCGAGGCTGCTGGCGATGTCCATGGGCGGTTTCTTTCGTGGGCGCTCAGTGGGGCGAGACGGTGGCGGTGAGCTCATGGCCGGTCGCGCAGCCCGCGATCTCGCGCGCCATGTCCTCCAGCACGCGCGCCGCATGACGCCGGCGCTCGGCGTCGAGGACCTCGGGTGCGATGCCGGCAACGGCGCGCAGGAGACCGCCATTCCCCGTGCGGGCGCCGGCCGCGAGCGCGCACATCCAGGGCTGCTCGAGGATCGCGGGATGTACGCGCAGGCACAGTGCCACCGCGATGCGTTCGTCCTGCCAGCCCGCGAGGCCCAGCGCTTGCGCACGCGCCAGCGCCCGCCTGGCGATGGCACGGTGCAGCCAGCACGGAACGCCATCGAGTTCGCCGGCCGCAACGTCCTCGTCGAGCACCAGGTGCAGCAGGCGCTCGGCGCGGTTGAGGGCGTCGATGCGCTCGAGCAGCGCTTCGTCCAGCACCAGCGGCTCGGTGCGAGGCGCCGCCACCGGCCGTGCGGCGCCCGCGCGGTGTTCGAGCGCGAAGCGGGCATTCCAGCCCCACCAGCCGTCGAAGGCACCCACGAAGGCCTGGCGTTCCGCCGCGGGCCAGAGGTCGACCATCGCCATGCCGGTACAGGCATCGAAGCAGCGCAGCAGCAGACCGGTGCGCCCGCCTTCCGCATCGACCATGGCGGCATCGAGCCAACTGCGCAGGTGGTTGGCGAGCCGCGGCATCGGCAGCGGGCTGCCGAGCAGCAGCAGGGCCTGCGGCAGCGCGGCGATGCGCGCCAGCTCGTCGATGGCCATGTCGGGCATGCGCGCCGGCAATGCCACGAGCCAGGGGCCGTCGTTCGCGAAGCGCGCCTCGGGCGTGCCGTCGAGCAGTGCGTGCGCCTCGAGGCCGTGGCACGCGATCCAGCGCGCGAGCGCGCCTTCGGGCACGCAGAGCGCCGCCTCCACGAGGGCATGAACGGTGGCGCCCGCGGGCGCCGCGTGCAGCAGATGGCGCAGGTCGCCCGCCAGCCGCCGCAGCAGCGTTGCCTCGATCGATGCCATGGCCGTCATTCGCGCGGCACCACGCCGGATCGCTGCACGCGGGCGCGTGCCATGCAGGCCTCGCAGACGCTCGCGGCCTCGGCGGTCGGCCGCGTGTCCGGCCCCGGTGTCGCATGCAGGGCCGCATGCTCGATCCAGCTGCCGGGCGTGCCATGGCGGAGGCCTCCCTCGCTCCATTCGCTGAAGCTCGCGCCGCCCACGAGCGTGACCTTCTTCTTGGCGACGATGTAGACCGTGTCCTCGGTGCTGACGATCTCGATGTCCTTCGATGCGGTGGTTTCGATGGCATCGCTCTGCGCCTCGAAACGGACTTCGCCTTCCGAGGCGAAGGCCCGGATGCCATGGCGCTTCGCGAAGACGCGCAGGCCCTCGGCGACGCTGGCCAGCAGGCGCCGGCCGGTGCCGATCGAAGCATGGCCGCCGCTGCTGAACTGGATGTGCGTCCCGCTGTGGCCGTGCAGCCCCTGGTCGGCGCTCAGGGCGATGCCGGCGGGGCTCGCGAGCACCAGATGCGGCGCGTCGAGTTCGGGGAAGTCGCCGCGCGTGCCGCGCAGCGCATCGTTCTGCTGCCGCAGCGCGGCCGCGACGATGGCCTGGTCGTCCTCGCCGTCCTGCGCGCCGGCATGGCGCGCGGCCAGCGCGAGCGCCTCGACCCGGCCGGCGGCCCGCGCCAGCCGCCGCGTCGTCTCGTCCATGTGCTTGGCATGCTTCGCGGCATCGGGCCGCGCCTCGGTGCTCAGGAGCAGGCCGTCCTGCGCGCGCAACACGCCCTGCGCGTCGGTGCGCAGCTCGAAGCCCTGGCCGCGCGCCTCCTTGCGCCCGGCGTTGTCTTCCACGCGCGTGAGAAAGCCCAGGCCCAGGCTCGAATGCCCGTGGTCGCTGCGCAGCTGCGCCTGAATCTCGCCTTCGCTGTCGTCCATCAGCAGATGGTTGCCGCGACCCGCCGCGGCATTGCCGCCACGCGGTGCCAACTCGCGGCTGCGCAAGCCGCTCAGCGCGCCCTGCGCGGGCAGGGCCCAGGGCGGCAGGTTCAGCGCGTTGTGAACGCGCCCGGTGCAGACCGGCAGGTCGGGGTCGTCGCCGATGAAGTCGACGAGCACCTCCTGTCCGATGCGCGGCACGTGGATCGCGCCGAGCTGGTTGCCGGCCCACGGCGAGCAGACGCGCAGCCAGCAGCTGCTGTGGCTGTCATGGGTGCCGAGCCGGTCCCAGGGGAACTGCACCTTGATGCGGCCCAGCGCATCGGTCCAGAGGTTCTCGCCCGCGGGACCGACCACCGTGGCCACCTGCGGACCGCCGGCGCGCGGCTTGGGCTGCGTGGGCACGGGGCGAAAGGTTTCGCTCATCGGGTGCGCGAGGAGTTCGACCTCGGCGCGCCAGCGTTGCGCGCTCGCCGCATCGCGCTGGCTCTCGTGGCCCGTGTCCTCGAGCAGGAAGCGCGTGTGGAGCACGAGGTACTCGGTGTTCGCGGCCGCGCGCGGATGCTTGCTCAGGCCGAAGCTGCATCCGGGCACCATGCCGCGCAGGTTGCCACTGGCCCGCGCGCGTGCACCGTGCGTGCGCAGCGCCTGCATGCGCAGCCGCGCGAGCAGCCGGCCTTCATCGAAGGGATCGTTGCCGGGCGCGGCGCCCGCTCCGGGCTGCGCGACATGGCTGCCGGCGCGGGCGTCGTGCCACTGGTAGACCTCGCCGTCGGCCTGGCCCGTGGGGCGCGGGTCGCACTGGCCGGCGCCGAGGTCGGCGTGCGGCCGCAGGTAGTCGTGGTCGCGGGTGGCATAGCGGCCGCTCGTCAGGCGATGTTCGGGCACGAAGCTGTGCAGGTACTCGGCATCGAGCTTCGAGCCCGGTGCGTGGTATTCGACCTCGGCGCAGGCCGGGCTCGCGAAGCGCGCGTGGGCGCCCATGTGGTCGCACAGCACCAGCCGGTGCGCGCCGCGCTCGTGCGCGAAGTGGTAGTTGATGCCCCACTCCTGGCACAGGCGGCTGAAGAATGCGAAGTCGCTCTCGTTGAACTGGGTCTGGTAGTCGCGCACCGGATAGCGCTGCGACAGGCGCTTCTCGATCGGAAAGCCATAGGGCTCGAGCAGCAGGTCGAGGATCCGCACCACGTCGAGGTCCTGGAAGATGCGGCAGTCGCTGCGCAGCGTGGCGAGGTGCAGCCAGGGGCGCAGCACGAGCCGGTAGCGCGCGTGGCGTTGCGATTCGCCCAGGCAGGCGGCCTCGGCGATCAGCGCGTTGATCTCGCGGATGCCGTCCTGGCCATCGTCGAGCGCGATCTCGCAGTGGAGTTCGCGGCCGATGAAGGCATCGAGGTCGAGGTCCGCCGCTTCTGTTGTCTCGAGCAGCAGCTCGTAGTCGAACAGGCCGTTGATGCCTTCCTGCCCCGCGAGGCGCACGGGCTCCAGCGCGGGGCGACCGGAAACGAGAGCGATCGCGGGCGAACGGACCCGCAGGGTGCGTGGTGGCATCGACGACTTCCTGGGTGAGCGAAGCGGTCGGGCCAGTGTGCGGGGCACGCGGCGCCGGGTCTGCAAACAACGGTCAACCCGCGCGGTGGCGCGCCACAAATCCGTGCCGAGCGTGCAAAAGTCGAAGGGGCGCGCACGCGCGCTTCACATGCCGATCACAGTTCGGCGGCTTCGAACACCTCGCGCAGCCATTGCGTGAACACGCGCACGCGCGCCGACAGCTGCCGGTGCTGCGAATAGAGCACCGACACCGGCATCGGCGGCGGCGCGAAGCCGTCGAGCACCACATGGAGCCGCCCGTCGGCCAGCTCCGCGGCCACGCGGTAGCGCGGCACCTGCACCAGCCCCAGGCCCGCGACGGCCGAACCGGTGTAGAGGTCGGTGCCGGTGACCGACACGGTGGCCGGCAGCTGCAGCGTGTTCACGCGGCCGTCGACCGTGAATTCGAGCGGCACCGGCTTGCCGGTGGCGCTCGAGAGGTAGTCGACCGCGCGGTGCGTCGAGCCGGGCGCGGCCAGCGCCGCGGGATCGGCCGGCTCGCCATGCCGCGCCAGGTAAGCGGGGCTCGCCACCGTGACCTGCGGCAGCAGCGCGATGCGGCGCCCGACCATCGAGGAGTCCTGCAGCGTGCCGGCGCGCAGCACGCAGTCGACGCCCTCGCGCACCAGGTCGATGAGGCGGTCGTCCTCGCCGATGTGCAGCGTCAGCTCGGGATGGCGCGCCAGGAAGTCCGGCAGCGCCGGCACCACGAAATGCCGCGCCAGCGTGCCCTGCAGGTTGACGCGCAGCAGCCCCTTGGGCGCCGTGTTGCGGAACAGCCCCTCTGCCTCCTCCACGTCGGCCAGCAGGCGCACGCAGCGGCGGTAGTAGGCCTCGCCATCCTGCGTGAGCCGCACGGTGCGCGTGGTGCGCTCGAGCAGCCGGGTGCCGATGCGCTGCTCGACGCGCTTGATCAGGTTGGTGACGGTGGCGCGCGGAATCTGGAGGTCTTCCGAGGCCTGGGTGAAGCTCCGGCGCTCGGCGATGCGCACGAAGGCCTGCATTTCCTGGAAGCGGTCCATGGCGATGCCGTCGGTCTATTGTTGAAGTGAATGGAATAGTAATGGCGATTTGGCAGTGATTATCTTTTTGGCGGAACGATCGAAGATTCGTCTCACCAACCACCCACCGCAAGGAAACACGCCATGAACCAGTCCTCCAACCCCAAGGTCGCGATCGTCACCGGCGCATCGCGCGGCATCGGCGCCGCCATCGCGCAGCGCCTGTCGGCCGACGGTTTCGCCGTCGCCGTCAACTACGCCTCGAGCCCGGCGCTGGCCGAGGCGCTGGTCGCCCAGTTGCAGGCCGCGGGCGGCCGGGCCATCGCCGTGCGCGCCGACGTCGCCAGCGCCGACGAGGTGCGCCGCATGTTCGACACCGTCGAGCAGCAGCTCGGCCGTGTCGACGTGCTGGTCAACAACGCCGGCATCCTCAAGACCGTGCCGCTGGCCGAGCACGACGACGCACTCTACGACCAGGTCTTCGACATCAACGTGCGCGGCACCTTCAACACGCTGCGCGAGGCCGCCAAGCGCCTCGCCGAGGGCGGCCGCATCGTCAATTTCTCGAGCACCACGCTGGCGCTGAACATGCCCGGCTATGCGATCTACAACGCCACCAAGGCCTCGGTCGAAGCCTTCACGCATGTGTTCGCGAAGGAACTGCGCGGCCGCAACGTGACGGTGAACGCGGTTGCGCCGGGCCCGATCGCCACCTCGCTGTTCCTCGACGGCAAGACCGAGGAGCAGATCCAGGCCTTCGCCAGGATGCCGCCGCTGCAGCGCCTGGGCCAGCCCGGGGACATCGCCTCGGTGGTCTCGTTCCTCGCCGGTCCCGACGCGGGCTGGGTCAACGGCCAGATCCTGCGCGCCAACGGCGGCCTGGCCTGAGCCTTCCATCCATCGAAGGAGAAGCCTCATGAACAAGCAGATCATCCTCGTCACGGGCGCCGGCACCGGCATCGGCAAGCTCAGCGCCCGGTCGCTCGCCGAGGCGGGCCACGTCGTCTACGCCTCGATGCGCGACATCGCGGGACGCAACGCGCCGCGCGCGGCCGAACTGCGCGCGCTGGCGGCAGCCAGGGGGCTCGAGCTGCATCCGCTCGAACTCGACGTGCTGTCGCAGGACTCGGCCGACGCCGCCGCCGCGACGATCGTGCGCGAGCAGGGCCAGCTCGACGTGGTGATGCAGAACGCCGGCCACCTGGTGGTCGGCCCGACCGAGGCCTTCACGCCCGAGGAGATCGTGAAGGTGTTCGACACCAACGTGCTCGGCGCGCAGCGCGTCAACCGCGCGGTGCTGCCCTACCTGCGGCGGCAGGAATCGGGCCTGATGCTGTGGATCAGCAGCACCACCACCAAGGGCGGTTTCCCGCCGTTCATGGGCCCCTACGGCGCGGCCAAGGCGGCGATGGATTCGCTCGCCGTGACCCTGGCCTACGAGATCGCGCGCTTCGGCATCGAGACCTCGATCGTGGTGCCGGGCGCGTTCACGCGCGGCACCGACCACTTCCCGAGCGCGGGCAAGCCGGCCGACGCGGCCACGGCCGCGGCCTATGGCCGCTACGACGGGCTGATGGACCAGATCGGCGCGAAGCTCTCGGCGCTGACGCCCGAGCATGCCGATCCGCAGGCGGTGGCCGACGAGATCGTGCGCATCGTGGGCCTGCCCGCGGGCCAGCGGCCGATGCGGCCGGTGATCGACTTCGTGAACGACGGCGCGGCCGAGGTGTTCGAGGTGTCGGAGCGCGTGCGCATCGAGTTCGCGCACCGCATCGGCATGGCCGACCTGCTCGAGGCAAAAGTGCGGCGCTGAGCCGCGCGGTGCAAAGGCGGGCCGGCCGCGCGATCGTCACGAAACCGCGGCCGGTCTTCCTGTCCAATAGCGCCATGGAACATTCGCCCCACGAAGTCGCCGAGCGGCTCAATGAGCTCGAGATCAAGGCCAGCTATGCCGAAGACCTGCTCGAGCAGCTCAACCTCACGATCTACCGCCAGCAGCAGCAGATCGACGGCCTGCTGGCCCAGCTGGGGCAGCTGCGCGAGCAGGTGCAGGCCGCGGGCCAGGGCGGCGCGCCGCGCAACCTGCGCGACGAGCTGCCGCCGCACTACTGAGGCCGAAGCGCCAGCTCAGCCGTGCGCGTGCCAGAGCACGGCGAAGAAGTGGCAGGTGCTGCCCGCGAGCACGAACAGGTGCCAGACGAAGTGGGCGAAGCGCACCTTGGAATCGAACAGGAAGACCACCGCGCCCGCGGTGTAGAACAGGCCGCCGGCCACCAGCCAGCCCAGGCCCGCGCCCGACATGCGCTCCACCAGCGGCACGGCCGCCATCAGCGCCATCCAGCCCATTGCCACGTAGAGGCCGGTGGACCACAGCGGATGCTTGAGCCGGTCGAACAGCTTGGCGCCCACGCCCAGCGCCGCCGCGGCCCAGATCGCGCCGAACAGCGTCCAGCCCCAGGGGCCGCGCAGCACGCCGAGCACGAAGGGCATGTAGCTGCCGGCGATGAAGAGATAGATCGCGGCATGGTCGAAGCGGTTGAACCAGGCCTTGGCGCGGCCCATCGGCAGCGCGTGGTAGAGCGTGGAGATCAGGTACAGCACGATCGCGGTGCCGGCGAACAGGCTGGCGCCGACGATGCCGGCCGCGGTGCCCTTCTGCGCCGCGCTGTAGACCAGGATCGGCAGCGAGGCGATCGCCAGCAGCAGCCCGAGGCCGTGGCTCAGCGCGTTGAAGATCTCCTCGAGCGTGGTCTGGTCGCGCACCACGGGCGCGGCGCGGCGGGTGGCGACAGGGGCGGGCGTCGATGTCGGGTGCATGGTCATCCCAAGAAAGAGTGTCGGTGCTTGCCGTGGGTTCCTCGATGCCGCGCCGCCGGAGCCGCTACTTGACCTGCTGCTTGCCGAGCTTGCGCGCGAGCGTTCGCCGGTGCATGCCGAGCCGGCGCGCGGTCTCGGAGATGTTGAAGCCGGTCTCGGCCAGGGTCTCGTGGATGCGTTCCCATTCGAGGGTCTTGATCGAGGTCGAGCGGTTGGTCAGCTCGACCTCGGTGGTGCCGACCGCGCGGCCGAAGGCGGCCTCGATGTCGTCGGTGTTCGAGGGCTTGGCCAGGTAGTGGCAGGCGCCGAGCTTGATCGCCTCGACCGCGGTGGCGATGCTCGCGAAGCCGGTCAGCACCACGATCAGCGTCTTGGCGTCGTGCCGGTGCAGCGTCTGCACGCAGGCCAGGCCCGAGGCCTCGCCGTTGAGCTTGAGGTCGACCACCGCGTAGCCCGGCGCATGGTGGCGCAGCAGGTCTTCCACGTCCTCGAGGTTGCTCGCGTGCAGCACGGTGTAGCCGCGACGCTCGAACGAGCGGCCCAGCGTGCGCGCGAAGGCCGCGTCGTCCTCGACGATCAGCAGCTGGCGTTCGGCCTCGGCCTCGGCGCCGGTGTCAGTGGGGGATTCCGTCATGGCCATGCATCCCGATGTTCTCTTCCTCGTCGTCCTCTTCTTCCAGCACGATGGCCGCGAGCGGCAGCGCGAGCGTGACCGCGGCGCCGCCCTCGGGCCGGTTGCGCGCGGCCACGCGGCCGCCCACGGTGCGCGCCACGTTGACCACCAGGAACAGGCCCAGGCCGCCGCCGGGACGGCCCTTGCTCGACTGGTAGGGCTTGCCGAACTGCGCCAGCATCGCGGGCGCGAAGCCCGGGCCGGCATCGGTGACGACCAGCTGCAGGTCGTCGCCCTCGTGCGCCACCTCGAGCCGCACCCAGTGCGGCGAGGCTTCGAGTGCATTGTCGAGCACGTTGCAGATCATCTGCTTGAGCGCCGAGTCGGAGACCATCGGCAGGTCGCGGCCGAAGCGGTTGTCGTAGACGAAGGTGCCGACCGGCCGCGTGGTGCGCCACTCCTCGACCAGGTCGTCGAGGAAGGTGCTGACCGTGGTCTCCTCCGACGACTCGCCGCGCGCCTCGCCGGCCGACAGCAGGATCCCGCTGACGATCGACTTGCAGCGCTGGATCTGGATCTCCATCTCGCTGACCTCCTGCAGCAGCTCGGGGTCGGAGCTGAAGTGCGGCAGCCGGCGCCAGTCGCCGAGGATCACGGCCAGCGTGGCCAGCGGCGTGCCGAGCTCGTGCGCCGCGCCCGAGGCGAGCAGGCCCATGCGCACGATGTGCTCCTCCTCGGCGGCGCGCTGGCGCAGGCCCGCGAGCTTGGCGTCGCGCTCGCGCAAGTTGCCGCTGATGCGCGTGATGAACACCACCAGCAGCGCCGCGTTGAGCGCGAAGCACACCAGCGTGCCCTGGATGTAGGGGCTCCACAGGCCGCGGTCGTGGTCGGGCGGCAGCGAGAGCGGGCGCGAGAACAGCGCCAGCCCCGCGAAGCACAGGGTGGTGACGCCCACCACGGTCCAGGTCGACCAGGGCTTGAGCAGCACCGCGCCCAGGATCACCTGCAGCAGGTAGAGGAAGACGAAGGGGTTGCTGGCACCGCCGCTCAGGTAGAGCAGCGAGGTCAGGATCGCCACGTCGACCAGCAGCGCGAGCATCAGCTCGCCGTTGGTCACGCGCCGGTGGGTGCGCCAGCGCAGCAGGCTCGCGAGGTTGAACAGCGCCAGGCAGGTCAGCGCCTGCAGCATCTGGTTGAGCGGCAGGTGGATGCGGTAGCCGTAGTGCACCACCAGGATCGTCACCACCTGCCCCACCACGGCGAACCAGCGCAGCTGGATCAGCTGCTGCATGTTCTTGTGGCCGGTCGCGTTGTCCAGGCTGGCCACGCCCGCGCGCGGGGCCTGCAGCGCGCCGGCGACCGCGACCGCGTCAGCCGCGGTCGGCATCGCGATGGGAAGCGGGGGCGGCGTGCGGCTGTCCGTCGGCATGGCGCGCATTGTCGCTGCCGCGGCGCCGGCGCTCGTCGCGCCAGACGAAGACCGCGCCCGCGGCGACCATCAGCGCCAGCCCGTACCAGGTGAGCGCGTACACCAGGTGGCTGTTGTGGAAGGCGATGACGGTGAGGCCGGGCGCGGGCCAGGCGGGCGCGCCGTCGAGCGCGCGCGGGATGCCGGGCTCGGCCTCGGCGTCGATGAAGTAGGGCGCCACCGCGTCGGCCGCGATGCCGTGCGCCGCGGCGATCGCCGCCACGTCGCGCGAATACCAGCGTCCGCTGGCCGGGTCGTTGCTGCGCAGGAAGCCGCCGCGCGGCTCGCTGATGCGCAGCAGGCCCGTCACCTGGGTCTCGCCCATCGGCTCGGGTGCGGTGCGCGCGGCGCGCTCGCGTGCCTCGGGCGGCACGAATCCGCGGTTGACCATCACCACGCCGCGCGCGGTCTGCAGCGGCGTCAGCACCCAGAAGCCGGCGCCGAGGGTGGTGCTGGCCTGCACCAGCGTTTCTTTCTCGTGGAGGAAGGTGCCCGAGAGCCGCACGTGGCGGTATTCGTCGTCGGCGGCATTGACGCGCGGCCAGTCGGCGCGCGCCGGGGGCGCGACCGGCACGGCATGCACGCGCTGCTCGACGCGCTCGATCAGGGCCAGCTTCCAGGCCCGGCGCTCGACCTGCCAGGTACCGAGCGCGAAGAAGGCGGCGAACAGCACGGCCCCGAGGACCGCCAGCACCACGAGCCCGGCCGCGGAGCGCTGGCGGCCGGTGGGCGTGCGGTCGGTGGCCGGCGCGCTCAAGGCATGTTCTTCATGTCGTGCATCGACGGCGGCATCATGTTGGTGTTCATGTGGTACATGACCCACAGCGAACCGGCCAGCGTGATGACCACGAGCACCAGCGTGAAGATCAGCGCCAGCATGTTCCAGCCGCCCTCGGACTTGGTGTCCATGTGCAGGAAGTACACCATGTGCACCACGATCTGCACCACGGCGAAGCCGAGGATGATCAGCGCGGTCGTGCTCTTGCTGTCGAGCACCTTGCCCATCACGAGCCAGAACGGAATGGCCGTGAGGATCACCGCCAGCACGAAGCCGGTCATGTAGCCCTTGAAGGTGCTGTGGCTCACCGGGCCGTCGTCGTGGTGATCGCCGTGGCCGTGGTCGTCATGGCCGTGGCCATGGGTGTCGTGGGGTGCTGCGCTCATGCCATGGATCCCATCAGGTACACGAAGGTGAAGACGCCGATCCAGACGACGTCCAGGAAGTGCCAGAACATCGACAGGCACATCAGGCGGCGGCGGTTGGCCGCGGTGAAGCCGTGCTTGGGCAGCTGGAACAGCAGCACGACCAGCCAGACGATGCCGAAGGTGACGTGCAGGCCGTGGGTGCCGACCAGCGCGAAGAACGAGGACAGGAAGGCGCTGCGCTGCGGGCCCGCGCCCTCGTGGATCAGGTGCGCGAATTCGTAGAGTTCGAGGCCGATGAAGCCCGCGCCCAGCAGGCCGGTGATGGCCAGCCAGGCCAGCGTGCCGCCCATGCGCTTCTTCTGCATCTCGAGCATCGCGAAGCCGTAGGTGATCGACGACAGCAGCAGCAGCGAGGTGTTGATCGCCACCAGCGGCAGGTCGAACAGGTCGGCGCCCGAGGGGCCGGCCGCGTAGCTGCGGCCCAGCACGCCGTACACCGCGAACAGGCAGGCGAAGATGAGGCAGTCGCTCATCAGGTAGAGCCAGAACCCGAGCAGGGTGCCGTTCTCCGGATGGTGGTCCTCGTTGCGGACGTTGAACAGCTCGAAGGTCGGCACGCTCGATGCGTTGCCCACCGTGTGGGTGCCGGCGGCGCTGGAGGGGAGGGCGGTACTGTTAGACATGGGCGGCCAGGAGGCGCGTGCGAGCGTCTTCGGTGCGGACGACTTCGTCCGCGGGGATGTGGTAGTCGCGCTTGTAGTTGAAGGTGTGGACGATGATGGCCACGAGCATCACGAAGAAGCCCACGCCGGCCACCAGCCACATCTGCCAGATCATGGCGAAGCCGAACACCGCGCTCAGCGCCGCGATGACGAAGCCGGCGGCCGTGTTCTTGGGCATGTGGATCGGGCTGAAGCCTTCCAGCGGGCGCTGGTAGCCGCGTGCCTTCATGTCGGACCAGGCGTCGTTGTCATGGATGCGCGGCGTGAACGCGAAGTTGTAGGCCGGCGGCGGCGACGAGGTCGACCACTCGAGCGTGCGGCCGTCCCACGGGTCGCCCGTGGTGTCGCGCAGCGAGTCGCGTCGGATGTAGCTCACCACGATCTGGATCAGGAACGAGGCGATGCCCAGCGCGATCAGCACGGCGCCGAAGGCGGCGACCTGGAACCAGATCTGCAGCGACATGTCCTGGAAGTGGCTCATGCGGCGCGTCACGCCCATCAGGCCCAGGATGTACAGCGGCATGAAGGCGAACCAGAAGCCGACGATCCAGAACCAGAACGAGCACTTGCCCCAGAACGGGTCGAGCTTGTAGCCGAAGGCCTTCGGGAACCAGTAGGTGATGCCCGCCAGCATGCCGAACAGCACGCCGCCGATGATCACGTTGTGGAAGTGGGCGATCAGGAACAGGCTGTTGTGCAGCACGAAGTCGGCCGGGGGAACGGCCAGCAGCACGCCGGTCATGCCGCCGATCACGAAGGTGATCATGAAGCCCACGGTCCACATCATCGGCAGCTCGAAGCGGATGCGGCCGCGGTACATGGTGAAGAGCCAGTTGAAGATCTTCGCCCCGGTCGGGATCGAGATGATCATCGTCGTGATCCCGAAGAAGGAGTTCACGCTGGCGCCCGAGCCCATGGTGAAGAAGTGGTGCAGCCACACCAGGTACGACAGGATCGTGATCACGACCGTGGCGTAGACCATCGAGGCGTAGCCGAACAGGCGCTTGCCCGAGAAGGTGGAGACCACCTCCGAGAAGATGCCGAAGGCCGGCAGGATCAGGATGTAGACCTCGGGGTGGCCCCAGATCCAGATCAGGTTCACGTACATCATGGCGTTGCCGCCGAGGTCGTTCGTGAAGAAGTTGGTGCCGACGTAGCGGTCGAGCGACAGCAGGGCCAGCACGGCGGTCAGCACCGGGAAGGCGGCCACGATCAGCACGTTGGTGCACAGCGCGGTCCAGGTGAAGACGGGCATCTTCATCATGGTCATGCCGGGCGCGCGCATCTTCACGATGGTGGCCAGCAGGTTCACGCCCGAGAGCAATGTGCCCACCCCCGCTATCTGCAACGACCAGATGTAGTAGTCGACCCCCACGTCGGGGCTGAAGAGGATGCCCGACAGCGGCGGATAGGCCAGCCAGCCGGTCTTGGCGAACTCGCCGACGAACAGCGAGGCCATCACGAGGCCGGCGCCGAAGGTGGTCATCCAGAAGCTGAAGTTGTTCAGGAACGGGAAGGCCACGTCGCGCGCGCCGATCTGCAGCGGCACCACGAAGTTCATCAGGCCCGTGACCAGCGGCATCGCCACGAAGAAGATCATGATCACGCCGTGGGCCGTGAAGATCTGGTCGTAGTGGTGCGGCGGCAGGAAGCCCGCGTTGTCGCCGAAGGCCACCGCCTGCTGGGCGCGCATCATCAGCGCGTCGGCGAAGCCGCGCAGCAGCATCACCAGGCCCAGCACGATGTACATGATGCCGATCTTCTTGTGGTCGATGCTGGTGATCCAGTCGTGCCACAGCGTGCTCCACAGCTTGAAGTAGGTGATCGCGCCGAGCAGCGCGACACCGCCGAGCACGACGGCGGCGAAGGTCACCAGCAGGATCGGTTCGTGGTAGGGGATCGCCTCCCACGTGAGGCGGCCGAAGACGAGCTTCGTCAGGTCGAGGTTCTGGAGCATCGTCATTCTTCGGTGGTGCACATCGCCGTGACGTACTTGCCGTACGCACGCTTGGGCGAATTGATGTCGTCGGGTTGCCAGGGCTGCGCGGTCGCGACGTTGTAGGCGCCGGGCTTGCCCAGGCCGCCGTCGGCGTCGATCGCCATCATCTGGCTCATGCACATCTTGCTGCGGTCGACGCAGCGGTTGAGGATGGCGCCGTAGAGGTCGGGCGACACGCTCGCGAAATGCCTGGCGGGCTCACGCTCGCTCGGCACTTCGAGCTTCTGGTAGCGCTCGCGGCTGAGTTCGCCCTCGGGGCTGGACTTGACCTTCTGCACCCACTGGTCGAAGTCGGCGTTGCTCAGGCCGTGGAACTTGAAGCGCATGCCCGAGAAGCCGGCGCCGCTGTAGTTGGCCGAGAAGCCGTCGAACTCGCCGGGCGCGTTGATGACCGCGTGCAGCTTGGTCTCCATGCCGGGCATGGCGTAGATCTGGCCGGCCAGCGCGGGAATGAAGAAGGAGTTCATCACCGACGAGGCGGTGATCTTGAAGGTGATCGGGCGGTCCACCGGGGCCGCGAGTTCGTTCACCGTGGCGAAGCCCTGCTCGGGATAGATGAACAGCCACTTCCAGTCGAGCGCCACCACTTCCACGGTCAGCGGCTTGACGTCGGCCGTGATCGGGCGCTGGGCGTCGATGCGGCTGAGCGGGCGGTAGGGGTCGAGCGTGTGGGTGCTGATCCAGGTGATCGCGCCCAGCGCGATGATGATCAGGAGCGGCGCGGCCCAGATCGCGAGCTCGAGTTGGGTCGAGTGGTCCCAGTTCGGCTTGTAGATGGCTTCCTTGTTCGAGGCGCGGTAGCGCCAGGCGAAGAAGACCGTCAGCGCGATCACCGGGATGATGATGATCAGCATCAGCACGGTCGAGACGACGATCAGCCGTCCTTGCTGGTTGGCGATGTCGCCGGAGGGATTCAGGAGCACCGTGTTGCAGCCCGCCAGGAAGGCGAGGGGCAACAGCAGGAGCCATCGGCGAAGGGTGTGGAGGATGGGCATGCCGAGAGACGGAAGGGCGGAAGGGTGGCCAGGGCCGCGCGAAAGACCCCACAATCTACGACCAAAGGTTCCCGCAGGCTATTGGACGTTTTGTCCTATGGCGGGAATCCTCGTTCGGTGAGACGCTTGGCACCTGTTTCATGGCCTACCTTTGTCACGCTTCGTGACAACCGAATTACATAACCCAATGACGACGTCCAGCATCAGCCCGCAAGGCGCATCGCCCGTGCCGCACACGTCCGACACCGCCGCCCCGGACGACGACCACTCGCGCATCGATCCGGGCGAGATCGCCGTCGGCGTGGTCATCGGCCGCGCCTCGGAATATTTCGACTTCTTCGTCTACGGCATCGCCTCGGTGCTGGTGTTCCCGGCAGTCTTCTTCCCGTTCGAGCAGCGGCTCGAGGGAACCCTCTGGGCCTTCGTGGTCTTTTCCTTCGCCTTCATCGCACGGCCGTTCGGAACTGTCATCTCGATGGAGATCCAGCGACGTTTCGGCCGCGAGACCAAGCTCACGCTGGCGCTGTTCGTGCTCGGCACCTCGACCGCCGGCATTGCCTTCCTGCCGGGTTATGCGAGCCTGGGCTTCACCTCGATCGTGCTGCTGTCGATCTTCCGCTTCGGCCAGGGCCTGGCCTTCGGCGGCTCGTGGGACGGCCTGCCCTCGCTGCTCGCGCTCAACGCCCCGGCCAACCGCCGCGGCTGGTACGCCATGCTGGGCCAGCTCGGCGCGCCGATCGGCTTCTTCGTGGCCAGCGCGCTGTTCGCGTACCTCTACTCGAGCCTGACGCTCGAGGACTTCCTCGACTGGGGCTGGCGCTACACCTTCTACGTGGCCTTCGCGATCAACGTGGTGGCGCTGTTCGCGCGCCTGCGCCTGGTGGCCGCCGACGAGTACGCGCGCCTGCTCGAGGAGCGCGAGCTGCAGCCCACCAGCGTGGTCGAGTTGGTCCGCTCGCAGGGCTCGAACCTGCTGATCGGCGCCTTCGCGGCGCTGGCCAGCTATGCGCTGTTCCACCTGATCACCGTGTTCCCGCTGTCGTGGATCACGCTCTACTCGAACCAGGCCATCACCGAGTTCCTGGTGATCCAGATGATCGGCGCCGTGCTCGGCGCCGGCGGCATCGTGGCCTCGGGCCTGATCGCCGACCGCATCGGCCGCCGCTTCACGCTGGGCGGGCTGGCGGCGCTGATCGCCGTGTTCAGCGGCTTCGCGCCCACGCTGCTCGACGGCGGCAAGATCGGGCAGGACGTGTTCATCCTGCTGGGCTTCATCCTGCTGGGCCTGTCGTACGGCCAGGCGGCCGGTGCCGTCACCGGCAACTTCGAGGCCAAGTACCGCTACACCGGCGCCGCGCTGACCACCGACCTGGCCTGGCTGATCGGCGCCGCCTTCGCGCCGCTGGTCGCGCTGGGGCTGTCGGCCCACTTCGGGCTGGCCTACGTGAGCGTGTACCTGCTGTCGGGCGCGGCGGGAACGCTCGCGGCGCTGGGCTTGAACCGGGCGCTGGTGCGCGACTGAGCGCGCGCCGTCGCATCCGTTGCACGAGAAGGGGCCCTTGCGGCCCCTTCGCCATTCGGGGCGGGGCTCGGGGGTAGGATCGCGTCGATGTTCTCCGCCGCAATCTTCGACATGGACGGGCTGCTGATCGATTCCGAGCGGCCCATCATGGCCGCCTGGATGGCGGCCGCCCGCACGCTCGACGTCGAGCTCAGCCACGCCCAGTACCTGCAGGTGGTGGGCCTGGCCACCGCCGAGTCCGAGATCATCCTCTCGGGCCTGCTCGGCGGCCAGGCCGCTTTCCGCCATGCGCTCGAGCATGTGCGCCAGGCGCTGGCGCTCGAACGCTCCGACGGCACGCCGCTGTTCCCCATCAAGCCCGGCGCGGCCGAGTTCCTGGGCGCCCTGCGCGCGCGCGGCACGCGCTGCGCCGTGGCCTCGTCCTCGACCAGCGGGCAGATCCAGGCCTGCCTCGGCAGCCTGGGCGTGCTGCATCACTTCGAGGCCTTCGCGGGCGGCGACGAGGTGCCGCGCGCCAAGCCAGACCCTGCGCTCTACCTGCTCGCGGCTTCGCGCCTAGGCGTGGACCCGACGCAGTGCATCGCCTTCGAGGACAGCGAGAACGGCGCCAAGGCGGCGCTGGCCGCGGGCCTGCGGGTGGTGATCGTGCCGGACCTCAAGCACCCGCCGGCCGCGATCGTCGAGCAGGCCTTCCATGTGCTCGAGTCGCTGCACGACGCGAACGCGCATCTGCCGCGCTGGTTTCCCGGCGAGATGGTGCGGCCGTGATCAGGATCGGCACCCTGTGCCACGTGCTCGACAGCTGCCTCGCGTCGCCGATGACCGAGCGCGCGGTCGGCCGCATCGTCGAGGTGGTCTCGGCGCCCTATGAAGCGCCGAGCGAGCGCTACCTGCCCGGCATCTACTACGACGTGCTGTTCGAGGGCTGGACCTTCTACTGCCGCAGCGACAAGCTGGTGCCGATCTCCGACCCCGGCGCGGACGTCGGGCGCTGGGAGGACGAGTTCCTCGACCTCCCGGCGAGCACGCCTCAGAGCACTTCGTCGCGCAGCTGCGGGAACACCTTCGACACCTTCGCCAGCAGGTAGTCGCCGTAGCGGCCGCTGAAGGCGTGCACGTTGGCGCGGTCCCAGCGCTCGGCGCTGTCGTCCACGGCGGCAGCGCCCGCGAGGCCCTCGATGCGCTGCACGCGCGCCTCGAAGTTCGGATCGAAGAACAGCGGGAACGACAGCCGGTTGCGGCCAGAGGTGTTGCGCTTCACGCGGTGCGGCGTCGACTTGTAGAGGCCGCCGGTCATGCGGTCGAGCATGTCGCCGATGTTGCAGACGAAGGAGCCCGCGATCGGCGGCGCATCGATCCAGCCCGCGGGCGTGTGCACCGCGAGGCCGCCCACGCTGTCCTGGTGCAGGATCGTCAGCAGGCCGTAGTCGGTGTGCTCGCCCACGCCCCATTGCACGTCCAGGCCCTCGGGCACCGGCTGCGAGGGATAGTCGAAGAGCCGGAACAGGATCAGCGGATCGCCCGTGTAGCGCGCCGCGAAATAGTCGGCCGCAAGGCCCAGGCTCAGCGCGATGCCTTCCATCAGCCGGTGGCCGAGCTGCGTCACGGCCGCCATGTAGCCGAGGATGGTGTCGCGGAAGTCCTCGAGGCCCGGCGCGTCGGGAAAGAGATTCGGCCCGTGCACCGGTGTCCTGGCCTGCACCAGCGGATGCGTGGCCGGCAGCTCGGTGCCGAGGTAGAGCCCTTCCTTCCAGTCGGGCCGGCCCGAGGTCAGCTCGCCGCCGAGCGGGAAGTAGCCGCGCCAGGCGCGCCCGCCGAGCGCCATGCGCCACTGCATCTTGGTCGCCTCGGGCAGGTCGAAGAAGCGGTGGCTCAGGGTCTCGAGCCGCGCCACCAGCGCGGGGTCGACGCCATGCCCCGTCACGTAGAAGAAGCCGTGCGCGCGGCAGGCCTCGCCGATGCGCGCGGCTACGGCCTCGCGGCCCGGCGCGTCGCCGGCCACCAGCGGCGCGACGTCGATCACGGGCAGGGTCTGGAGGGAAGCGGTGTTCGTCATGGGGTGCGTGCGAAGGGCGAGCGGATGTCGGACAGGAACTGCTGCGCGCGCGGATGCTGCGGGCGGTTGAAGAAGTCGTCGGGCGTGGCGCGCTCGAGCACCTTGCCCTCGTCCATGAAGAGCACGCGGTCGGCGACCTCGCGCGCGAAGCCCATCTCGTGCGTCACGCAGACCATGGTCATGCCGTCGCGCACCAGGTCGCGCATCACCAGCAGCACCTCGCCGACCATCTCGGGGTCGAGCGCGCTCGTGGGTTCGTCGAACAGCATCACCGGCGGCTGCATCGCGAGCGCGCGCGCGATCGCCACGCGCTGCTGCTGGCCGCCCGACAGCTCGCCGGGCCAGGCCCGGGCCTTGTTCGCGAGGCCCACGCGCGTGAGCAGCGCCATGGCGCGTTCCTCGGCCTGCGCGCGCGAGAGGTCGTGCAGCTGCATCGGCGCCATGGTGCAGTTCTGCAGCACCGTGAGGTGCGGGAACAGGTTGAACTGCTGGAACACGAAGCCGATGCGCGAGCGGAAGGCGTTCACGTCGGTGCCCGGTGCGTGGATGTCCTTGCCCTCGACCAGGATGCGGCCCGACTGGATGGCCTCGAGCCGGTTGAAGGTGCGGATCAGCGTGGACTTGCCCGAGCCCGAGGGGCCGCAGACCACGACCACCTCGCCCTTGTGGATGGTTTCGCTCACGTCCACGAGCGCGTGGTAGCTGCCGTACCACTTGTTGACGTTCTGGAGTTCGATCATGCGGAAGCCTTGCGGGCGGCGGCCCGGCCCTCGGTGACCGCGACCACCGGCAGGCCGCGCCGCGCGAGGCGGCGCTCGAGCCAGTAGGCGAAGCGCGAGAGGCCGAAGCAGAGGATGAAATAGGTCAGCCCGAGGATGCCGAAGACCTGGGCCGGCTTGGTGAACACCTGGGTGTTGATCTGGGTGGCGATGAACGAGACCTCGGCCAGGCCGATGATGTAGCCCAGCGAGGTCTCCTTGATGGTCGAGACGAACTGGTTCACCAGCGAGGGCAGCATGCTGCGCAGCGCCTGCGGCAGCACTACCAGGCGCATCGCGCGGCTCCAGCTCAGGCCGAGTGCGCGCGCGGTCTCCATCTGGCCGCGCGGCAGGCCCTGGATGCCGGCGCGCACGATCTCGGCCAGGTAGGCGGCGTCGAACACCACCAGCGCGATCAGCATGGTGGCGAACTGGTCGGTCTTCACGCCGGTGACGCTGGGCAGGAAGAAGTAGGCCCAGAAGATCACCATCAACAGCGGCAGCCCGCGCACCACGAACACGAAGCCGCTGACCGGCCAGCGCAGCCAGCGCCACGGGCTCACGCGCGCCAGCCCGAGCACGATGCCCAGCGGCAGCGCGAGCACCAGCCCGCACGAGGCCAGCAGCAGGGTCAGCACCAGCCCGCCGAGCGGGCCGTTGGGGTACTGGCCGATCAGGAAGTAGAGCCAGTAGTCCTGGATCAGTTCGATCATCGCGAAGCCTCCGTGCGCATCACAGCGTCCTCACCGGGAAGCGGTGGTGGTACCAGCTCGCGAGCGCCGTGATCGCGAGCGAGACCGTGAGGTAGGCCGCGCTCGCGAAGGCGAAGGACTCGAAGCTGCGGAAGGTCGCGCTCTCGACCTGACCGGCCTGGTACATGAGTTCGGCCACGCCGATCACGGTGGCGATCGAGGTGTTCTTCCACAGGCTCAGGGTCTGCGAGATCAGCGGCGGCACGGTCACGCGCAGCGCCTGCGGCAGCACCACGCGGCGCATCGTCGCGAGCCAGCCGAAGCCCAGCGCGCGGCCGGCCTCGAACTGCACCGCGGGGATCGAGCGGATGCCGCTGCGCATGTCTTCGGCCATGAAGGCGGCCGTGTAGAGCGACAGCGCGACGATCGCGCTGTAGGCCTCGATGTGGCCCGCGTAGAGCCATTGCTTGAAGCCTTCGGGCAGCAGCTCGGGCGCGCCGAAATACCAGAACAGCATGTGGGCCAGCAACGGTATGTTGCGGATCGACTCCACGTAGGCGAAGCCGAGCCAGCGCAGCGGCGCCAGCGGCGACAGGCGCAGCATGGCCACCACGAGCGCGATCGGCAGCGCGCACATCAGCGAGGCCGCGAGCAGCTGCAGCGACAGCCACAAGCCCGCGACGAGCATGTCGTGGTACTTGCCGGTCAGCAGCAAGGAATAGTCGAACAGGGGCATGGGGGCGACAGTATCGCTGCCGCGTGGGGGATTGGCTCCCTCCCCCGCTGGGGGAGGGTTGGGGTGGGGGCACCGGGCGGTCGATTCGCTCGTGGCCGGTGCGAAGGCCGCATGCCCCCATCCCGGCCTTCCCCCAGAGGGGGAAGGAGGGGGAATGCGGGATCAGTCGATCTTGTCGCTCTCGAACTTGAAGTCGCGCGTCTGGAAGCCCGAGGCGGTGTTCGGGCCGTACCACTTCACGAAGATCTTCTCGGCCTCGCCCGACTTCTCGAGCTCGCGCAGCGTGTCGTCCACCACCGCCTTCAGGCCGCTCTCGCCCTTCTTGATGCCGATGGCCAGCGCCTCGGTGCTGAGGTTCTGCTTGAGCACCACGTACTGGGCCTTCTGCGGGCCGAGCTTGGCGTAGCTGCGCAGCAGCGCGGCCTCGTCGTCGACGTAGCCCACGCCCTTGCCCTGCTGCAGCGCCTGGAAGGCCTGCTGGCTGGTGTCGAAGGTCACGACCTCGGCCGTGGGCACGGCCTTGCGGATGTTGGGTTCCTGGGTGCCGCCGCGGATGGTCAGCACCTTCTTGCCGCCGAGTTGCGATACCTCGGCAATGCCGCTGTCCTTCTTCACGATGGCCTTCTGGCCGGTCACGAAGGTGGTCAGCGAGAAGTCGATCTGCGCCTCGCGTTCCTTGTTGTGCGTGAGCCCGGCGGCGACCAGGTCGACGTGGCCCTGCTGCAGCTCGGGAATGCGCGCGGCCACGGCGATCTGCTTGAGCGTGGTCTTCACGCCGATCTTCTTCGCGATGGCGTTGGCGAGGTCGACCTCGTAGCCCACGATCTGGCGCGTCTTGGGGTCGATGAAGGTGGCGGGCTCGTCGGTGCCGAGCACGCCGACCACGAGTTCGCCCTTCTTCTTGATGTCGGCCAACTGGTCGGCGTGGGCCACGGTGCCCGCGAGCAGGGCGGAGGCGGCGAGGGCCGCGGCGAGGATGTTCGGGCGCATGTGTTTCTTCTCCTTCTGGGAATGCAAGGGCGGCACCTTATCAACAAAACTTCGGTTCATTAAATGGTCAATCCATATATGTACATGGCCGCATGGGAATGAACGTGCGGTAAATTCGCGCCCGCGCGCCGGCCAGAAGACCGGTGCCCGGCGCCTCGCGCGCCACCCGTCCTTTTCCTTTCCCAGACTGCCTTCCTCCCCATGATCATCCAACCGCGCGTGCGTGGCTTCATCTGCGTCACGACCCATCCCGTCGGCTGCGAGGCCAATGTCCGGCAACAGATCGAGCACGTGCGGGCCCAGGGCCCGGTCGCGGGCGCGCCGAAGCGGGTGCTGGTGATCGGTGCCTCCACCGGCTATGGCCTCGCGGCGCGCATCGTCGCGGCCTTCGGCGGCGGCGCCGACACGCTGGGCGTGTTCTTCGAGCGCGCCGGAAGCGCCACCAGGACCGGCACGCCCGGCTGGTACAACACGGCCGCCTTCGAGCGCCTCGCCACGGCCGAGGGCCGCTATGCGAAGAGCATCAACGGCGACGGCTTCTCCGATGCGGTCAAGCAACAGACGATCGAGACCCTCCGCCAGGACCTGGGCCAGGTCGACCTCGTGGTCTACAGTCTCGCGGCGCCGCGGCGCACCCATCCGAAGACCGGCCAGGTCTTCAACTCCACCCTCAAGCCCATCGGCCAGGCGGTGAGCCTGCGCGGCATCGACACCGACAGCGGCACGGTCAAGGAGACCGTGCTCGAGCCCGCGACGCAGGAGGAGATCGACAACACGGTGGCTGTGATGGGCGGCGAGGACTGGCAGCTGTGGATCGACGCGCTGCACGAGGCCGGCGTGCTGGCCGAGGGCGCGAAGACCACGGCCTTCACCTACCTCGGCGAGAAGATCACGCAGGACATCTACTGGAACGGCTCGATCGGCGCGGCCAAGAAGGACCTCGACCGCACCGTGCCCGCGATCCGCGCCAAGCTCGCGGCCCATGGCGGCGGCGATGCGCGCGTGGCGGTGCTCAAGGCGGTGGTCACGCAGGCCAGCTCGGCGATCCCGATGATGCCGCTGTACCTCTCGCTGCTGTTCAAGGTGATGAAGGAAGAGGGCACGCACGAGGGCTGCATCGAGCAGGTCGACGGCCTGTTCCGCGAGGGCCTCTACGGCAGCGCGCCGCCGCTCGACGAGGAAGGCCGGCTGCGCGCCGACCGCAAGGAGCTCGCACCTGCGGTGCAGGCGCGCGTGCTCGAACTGTGGCCCCAGGTCACGAGCGAGAACCTGCAGGCGCTGACCGACTTCGCCGGCTACAAGGCCGAGTTCCTGCGCCTGTTCGGCTTCGGCATCGAGGGCGTGGACTACGCGGCCGATGCCAACCCCGACGTGCCGATCCCCGGTCTCGTGCAGGTGGGTTGAGCGATGCAGATCCAGGACAAGCCGCCCTTCGACACGCCCTTCGAATGGATCGGCGGCGAGGAGAAAGTGCGCGCGCTGGTCGAGCGCTTCTACGACCTGATGGACCTCGAGCCCGGCTACGCGCAACTGCGCGCGGTGCACGGCAGCGACCTCGACAACGCGCGCCAGCGGCTGTTCTGGTTCCTCTGCGGCTGGCTCGGCGGCCCCGCGTACTACACCGACCGCTTCGGCCATCCGATGCTGCGCGCGCGCCACCTGCCGCAGAGCATCGGCGGCCACAGCATCGGCATCAAGGAACGCGACCAGTGGCTGGCGTGCATGGACCAGGCCATGGGCGAGACCGAAGTGCCCGCGGACCTGCGCGCGCGGCTGCGCGACTCCTTCTTCAAGACCGCCGACTGGATGCGCAACCGCGCCGGCTGAGCACAACGATTTTCGAAAGACTCACTTCATGAATTCCATCGTCATCATCGGCGGCGGCCACGCGGCGGCCCAGCTGTGCGCCGGCCTCGCCGAGGCGGGGCAGGGCGCGCGCGTGCACCTGGTCTGCGAGGAGGCCTGCGAGCCCTACCACCGTCCGCCGCTGTCGAAGGCCTTCCTCAAGAGCGCCGAGGAAGCCACGCAGCCGCACAAGGCGGCCGGCTGGTACCGCGAGGCGGGCATCACGCTGCACCTGGGCGATGCGGCCGTGGCCATCGACCGCGAGGCGCGCAACGTGACCCTGCGCTCGGGCGCGGTGCTGCCGTGGGAAGCGCTGGTGCTGGCCACCGGCACGCGCGCGCGCCGGATCGCCGCGCTCTCGCACGAGCTGGTCAACGTCGCGAGCCTGCGCGCGGCCGACGAGGCGCATCGGCTGCGTGCGCGGCTGGCCGAGGCGCAGCGCGTCACGGTGCTCGGCGGCGGCTTCATCGGCCTCGAGGTCGCGGCCACCGCCAAGGCGCTCGGCAAGGCGGTGCAGGTGATCGAGAGCGCGCCGCGCCTGCTGGGCCGCGCGGTCTCGCCCGAGCTCTCGGACCACGTGCTGGCCACGCACCGCGCCGCCGGCATCGACATCGTGCTGGGCGCGACCGCCGACGACTTCGAGGTCGAGGGCGACCGGCTGGTGTCGCTGCGCGTGAACGGCGCACGGCAGCCGGTCGACCTGCTGCTGCTGGGCATCGGCGCGGTGCCCGAGACCGCGCTCGCGCAGGCCGCGGGCATCGAGTGCGCCGACGGCATCGTGGTCGACGAGCACATGCAAACCAGCGCGGCCGGCGTGCTCGCGGTCGGCGACTGCACGCGCTTCCCCGACCGGCGCGCGGGCCGCGCGCTGCGGCTCGAGTCGGTGCAGAACGCCAACGACCAGGCGCGCACCGCGGTCGCCACCCTGCTGGGCACGGCGCGCGCGCACGACGTGGTGCCGTGGTTCTGGTCCGACCAGGGCGGCATGCGGCTGCAGATGGTGGGGCTGGTGCCGGCCGAGGGCACGCCGGGCCATGTCACGGTGCGCCGCGCGGGGCCGAAGCCCGATGCCTTCTCGCTGTTCCATTCCGTCGACGGGCAGCTCGCGTGCGTGGAATCGGTGAACGCGCCGGTCGACCACATGATGAGCCGCAAGCTGCTCGACGCGGGCCGCAGCCCCGATCCCGCGGCGGTCGCGGATGCTTCGGTACCACTTAAGAATCACCTCGCGTAAACATCCGGTCACGGCTTGTCGCAACGCGGCTGCATTTCAGGCTTCATTCACCGGACTGTCACCTCGGCTTCGGAGACTGGTCTTCCTTGAACAGGAGGGAGACCTTTCGATGAAGCCACTTGCAAACACCCGTTTTCCACGCACCGCGTCCATGACCGCCTGTGCTGCCTTGATCGCCACCGCCATGCTGAGCGCATGCGGCGGCGGGGATGGCGGCGGCGGCGTGTTCCTGCCGGTGCCGCCACCCGCACCGGCGCCGTCCCCGGCGCCCGCCCCCGCGCCGATCGCGGCCGGCACGCGCGCCACCGTCGCGCTGCTCGAGACCACCGACCTGCACTTCAATGTGCGCAGCTACGACTACTTCAAGCTCGCCGAGGACAAGTCCTATGGCTACGAGCGCACCGCCACGCTGATCGCGGCCGCGCGCAAGGAGTTCGCGAACATGCTGCTGTTCGACAACGGCGACACCATCCAGGGCACCGCGCTGGCCGACTACGAGGCGCTGGTGAGCCGCATCCCGTGCACCCAGCCGCTGTCGATGTACAAGGCGATGAACGCCGCCGGCTTCGACGCCGGCACGCTGGGCAACCACGAGTTCAACTACGGCCTCGATTTCCTCAACCAGGCGATCGGCGGCGGCCTCGACGTCGAGGGCGTGGACGGCACGAAGAAGTGCGCCGGCCCGAACTTCCCGCTGGTGCTGGCCAACGTGCAGAGCGTGAAGAGCGGCAAGCCGCTGCTCGCGCCCTACACCATCGTCAACAAGAGCTTCACCGCGACCGCGCCCGACGGCTCGCGCGTGACGGTGCCGCTGAAGGTCGGCGTGATCGGCTTCACCACGCCGGGCATCATGAACTGGGACAAGCGCTATCTCGAGGGCAAGCTGCGCACCGAGGGCGCGGTGGAAGCCGCCACGCGCTACATCCCCGAGCTGCGCGCCAAGGGCGCCGACATCGTGGTCGCGCTGCAGCACGGCGGCCTCGACGCCGCGGCCTACACGCCGACCATGGAGAACCCGGGCCTGCACCTGTCGAAGGTGCCGGGCATCGACGCGCTGCTGATGGGCCACCAGCACGGCGTGTTCCCCGACCGCGGCGCCAGCCCCGGCTTCAAGCAGCCGGGCGTGGACAACGCCGCCGGCACCGTGAACGGCGTGCCGGCCGTGATGCCGAGCTCGTGGGGCAAGGCGCTGGGCGTGATCAAGCTCGAGCTGTCGTGGGACGGCAAGGCCTGGACCATCGACAAGAGCAAGACCGCGGTCGAGGCGCGCTCCACGCAGACCGGCAAGGACGACGCGGGCAAGGCGGTCTACGTCGACGCCGACCCGGCCATCGCGCCGCTGATCGAGACCCAGCACCAGGCCGCGATCGACTACGTGAAGACGCCGATCGGCAGCACCGACTTCCGCATGAACACCTACTTCGCCGATGTCGGCGACCCGGGCGCGATCCAGATCGTGAACCAGGCCCAGGCCGACTACGTGAAGAGCTACATCCAGGCCAACCTGCCGCAGTACGCGAGCCTGCCGGTGCTGTCGGTCAGCGCGCCCTTCAAGTCGGGCTACGAGGGTGGCCGCGACTACACCGACGTGGCCGTGGGCAACCTCGCGATCTTCAACGCGGCCGACCTCTACCTGTACCCGAACACGGTGTACGCGGTGAAGGTCACGGGCGCCGAGATCAAGGCCTGGCTCGAGGCCGCGGCCAAGCGCTTCAACAAGATCAGCACCACGGCCACGGCCGACCAGCAGCTGATCAGCACCTTCCCGGGCTACAACTTCGACATGTTCACCACGCCCGACGTGCAGTACGAGATCGACGTGACGCAGGAGGTCGGCAGCCGCATCCGGAACCTCACCTACCTGGGCGCGGCCATCGATCCGGCCAAGGAATTCGTGATCGCCACCAACAACTACCGCGCCACCAGCGGCGCGAGCTTCATACCCGCGCTCGACGGCCGCGCGACGATCTATGCCTCGCCCGATGCCAACCGCGACGTGCTGATCGCCTACGTGAAGGCGAAGAAGACCATCACGCGCGCGGCCAACGGCGCGGCGCGCAGCTGGCGCTTCACCAAGGCCGCGACAGCCGGCAACGTGGTGTTCACCTCGGGGCAGGGCCAGCTCGCGTCGGCGACGGCGGCGGGGCTGGACAACGTCTCGCTGCTGACGGCGGACGACGGGAGCGGGAAGGGGCGCTCGGTCTACAAGCTCGACCTGGGCAAGTGAGGGGGCGGCTCCCTCCTGCCGGAGGGAGCCGCTCAGCGCCTGACGGGCGCCAGCAGCACCACCAGCGCCCCGGCCCCGCCTTCGGCCGGCTTGGCCTGCACGAAGGCCAGCACCTCGTTCTTCTGGATCAGCCAGCGCTGCGTCTTGGTCTTGAGCACCGGCTGCTTGCCGGGCGAGCCCAGGCCCTTGCCGTGCACCACGCGCACGCAGCGCAGGCCCTGCTTGTGCGCGTTGCGGATGAAGCCGCCGAGCGCCTCGCGCGCCTCGTCGCTGCGCAGGCCGTGCAGGTCGACCTGGGCCTGGATCGTCCAGTCGCCCTTGCGCAGCCGCGCGGTCACGTCGGTGCCGATGCCGGGGCGGCGGAAGCTCATGGCGTCGTCGACGTCGAGCAGCGTGGTGACGTCGAACTCGTCGGACAGCGATTCGCGCAGCACGCGCTGCTCGTCGAGCTGGTGCTGCACCGGGATCGGCGCCGGCGGCTCGGGCGCGAGCGGCACGGTGCGCGTTTTCTGGCGCAGCGGCTCGGTGGCGCCGACGGCGCGCGCGAACAGGTCCTTTTCGGCCGCGCGCTTGCGCTCGGCCGCGGCGCGCTCGGCAGCCTCGGCCGCCTCGCGCTCGCGGGTTTCGGCCAGCTGGCGCTGCACCTGCTTGAGGTCGGCCAGGTTCTTCAGGCTCCTGGTGGCGGGCGGACGTGCGGCGGCCATCAGAGCAACCCCCGTTCGGCCATCGAGAAGCTGCGGCCCGTGCTCACGATCACGTGGTCGAGCACGCGCACGTCGACCAGCGAGAGCGCGGCGCGCAGCGTCTGCGTGAGCGTTTCGTCGGCGCGCGAGGGCTCGATGCTGCCGCTCGGATGGTTGTGGGCCAGCACGACCGCGGCCGCATGATGGTGCAGCGCGCGCAGCACCACCTCGCGCGGATAGACGCTGGTCTGGGTGAGGGTGCCGCGGAACAGCTCCTCGAGCACGATCAGCCGGTGCTGCGCGTCGAGGAACAGCACCGCGAACACCTCGTGCGGCCGCGTGCCGATGTGCATCTGCACGTACTGCCGCACGGCCTCTGGCGCGTCGAACACGGTGCGCTGCGAGAGTTGCTCGGCCATGGCGCGACGCGCGAGCTCGAGCACCGCGACGAGCTCGGCACGCTTGGTGGCGCCGCCCATGCCGCGCACGCCGCGCAGTTGCTCGGGACTGGCCTGCAGCAGGCCCGCGAGGCCGCCGAAGCGCTCGTGCAGTTCCTGCGCGAGCTGCAGCACGTTCTTGCCGGCCACGCCGGTGCGCAGCAGCAGCGCGAGCAGCTCGGTGTCGGCCAGCGCGGCGGCGCCGCGCGCGATGAGCTTCTCGCGCGGGCGGGCATGTTCGGGGAGATCCTTGAAAGCCATGGAGAGCCTGCTAAACCTTGAACGGGGCGGGTGGAAGCGCCCGTCCTTAAAATGCAGCCCAGTTTATCGGGACACCCGTCTTGTCTTTGTCAACCATTGCTGCCCCCATGTCCCAAGCGCCCCACGTCGTCACCCCCGGCTCCTTCCTGACCCTGCACTACCGGCTGTCCGGGCCCGCGGGCGACATCATCAACACCTTCGCCGACAAGCCCGCCACGCTGTCGCTGGGCACCGGCGAGCTCTCGCCCGCCGTCGAGCAGCGCCTGCTGGGCCTCGAGGAGGGCGCGCACGCCACCTTCGAGCTGCCGGCCGGCGAGGCCTTCGGCGAGCGCAATCCCGAGATGCAGCAGTGGGTCGCGAAGAAGCTGCTGGCGCAGATCGGCGACCCCGACGAGCAGTACGCCGTGGGCGACGTGGTGCAGTTCCCCACGCCCGACGGCACCGGCAGCTATGCCGGCGCGGTGATCGAGTCCAACGAGACCGGCGTGCGCTTCGATTTCAACCATCCGCTCGCAGGCCAGCCCGTGACCTTCGAAGTGCAACTGATCGGGGTGTTGTGATGGCACGCGGCACCGCGGCCGGGGAGGCACGATGAACGAAGGCATCGAGGAAGTCATCCTCGCCGAGCCGCGCGGCTTCTGCGCGGGCGTGGACCGCGCGATCGAGATCGTCGAGCGCGCCATCGCCAAGTTCGGCGCGCCGATCTACGTGCGCCACGAGATCGTGCACAACACCTACGTGGTCAACGAGCTCAAGGCCAAGGGCGCGATCTTCATCGAGGAACTGTCGGACGTGCCGCCCGGCGCCACGCTGGTGTTCAGCGCGCACGGCGTGAGCAAGGCGGTGGAGCAGGAGGCGCGCGATCGCGGCTTCGAGATCTTCGACGCCACCTGCCCGCTGGTGACCAAGGTGCACGTCGAGGTCGCCAAGCTCGCCAAGGAAGGCTACGAGTTCATCATGATCGGCCACAAGGGGCATCCCGAGGTCGAGGGCACGATGGGCCAGCTCTCGAGCGGCATCCACCTGGTGGAAGACGTGGAGGACGTGGCGCGCGTCGCGCCGGGCCAGACCGAGAAGCTCGCGGTGGTCACGCAGACCACGCTGAGCGTGGACGACGCGGCCGAGATCGCCGCCGCGGTGCGCGCGCGCTTTCCGGCCGTGCGCGAGCCCAAGCAGCAGGACATCTGCTACGCCACCCAGAACCGCCAGGACGCGGTGAAGATCATGAGCCCGCAGGTCGACCTCGTGATCGTGGTCGGCAGCCCCACCAGCTCCAACAGCAACCGCCTGCGCGAGCTGGCCCAGCGCCTGGGCACCGAGAGCTACATGGTCGATTCGGCCGCCGAGCTCCAGCCCGAATGGTTCGAGGGCAAGACCCGCATCGGCCTGACCGCCGGCGCCTCGGCGCCCGAGGTGCTGGTGCGCGAGGTGATCGAGCGCGTGCGCGCGTTCGGCGCGGTCTCGGTGCGCAAGATGGACGGCATCGAGGAAACCATCAAGTTCCCGCTGCCCAAGGGCCTCAAGCTGGCCGACATTCCTCCTCCTGGACACATCTCTTGACCCTTGCCGTACCTACCCAATGGCGCTCCGAAATCGATAGCGCCTGGCAACGCCTGAACGAACGCTCGGGCCACTTCCTGCGCCAGACCCCGCTGTGGAAGCTGCCCGCGGCGGCGCTCGGCGTCGCGGCGCCGGGGGCCGAGGTCTGGCTCAAGCTCGAGCACCTGCAGGTCAGCGGCAGCTTCAAGGCGCGCGGCATGATGAACCGGCTGCTGGCCAACCCCATTCCCGAGAGTGGCGTGATCGTCGCCTCGGGCGGCAATGCCGGCATCGCCACCGCCGCCGCGGCGCGCGCGCTCGGCGTGCGCTGCGAGGTCTACCTGCCCGGCGTCTCGCCCGAGGCCAAGCGCGCGCGCCTGCGCGCGCTGGGCGCCGAGGTGGTGGTGGTCGGCCAGCTCTATCCCGATGCGCTGGCCGCCTGCCTGGCGCGCCAGGCCGAAACCGGCGCCCTGCTGACCCATGCCTACGACCAGCCCGAGGTGGTGGCCGGCGCCGGCACGCTGGGCCGCGAGATCGAGGCCGAGGGCGGCCTGCCCGATGCCGTGCTCGTGAGCGTGGGCGGTGGCGGCCTGATCGGCGGCCTCGCCGGTTGGTTCGAGCGGCGCGCGCGCGTGATCGCGCTGGAGCCCGAGGGCGCGCCCACGCTGTTCCGGGCCCGCGAGGCCGGCGCGCCGGTCGATGTCGAGGTCGGCGGCATCGCGGCCGATTCGCTGGGCGCGCGCCGCATCGGCGCCATCGCCTGGGACATCGCGCAGCGCCACGTCGCCGATGCGCTGCTGCTGTCCGACGAGGCGATCCGCGCCGCCCAGCAGTGGCTGTGGAAGGAGATGAAGCTGGCCGTCGAACCGGCCGCCGCGCTGCCGCTGGCCGCGCTGCACAGCGGTGCCTACGTGCCGCGCGCGGGCGAGAAGGTCTGCCTGATCGTCTGCGGCGCGAACGTCGATCCGGCCACGGTCGGCTGAACCAGCCCCGCGCGGGGCGGGGTGCGGGCGCGCCCACCTAAAATCGGGCGATGCTCGACATCACCCTGCTCCGCAAAGACCTGGCCGCCGCCGTGGCCGGCCTCGAAAAACGCAAGAAGAACCAGCCCTACCTCGATGTCTCGGCCTTCACCGCGCTCGAAGCCGAGCGCAAGACGCTGCAGACCCGCACCGAGGAAATCCAGGCGCGCCGCAACACACTCAACAAGCAGATCGGCCCGCTCAAGGCCAAGGGCGAGTCGGTCGACGCGCTGATGGCCGAGGTCAACGCGCTCAAGGCCGAGCAGGAGTCGCAATCGAAGCGCCTCGACGAGATCCAGCCCGAGCTGCAGGCGCTGCTGCTCGCCGTGCCCAACCTGCCGCACGCCAGCGTGCCGCTGGGCGAGGACGAGACCGGCAACGTCGAGCAGCGCCGCTGGAGCCCGCAGGGCGGCGCCGGCGCCTCGGCCACGCCGCTGGGCTTCGCGCCGCGGGACCACGTCGACCTGGGCGCGCCGCTCGGCCTCGATTTCGAGATGGGCGCCAAGCTCTCGGGCTCGCGCTTCACCGTCATGAAGGGCCCGATCGCGCGGCTGCATCGCGCGCTTGCCCAGTTCATGCTCGACATCCAGACGCAGCAGCACGGCTACACCGAGTGCTACGTGCCCTACATCGTCAATGCCGCCACCCTGAGCGGCACCGGCCAGCTGCCCAAGTTCGAGGGCGACCTGTTCGCCGCGAAGAAGGGCGGCCAGGACGGCGAGCCCGCGCCCGACCTGTCGGCGCTCTACCTGATCCCGACCGCCGAGGTGCCGCTCACGAACTTCGTGCGCGACGAGGTCGTGCCCGAGGCGCAGCTGCCGATCCGCCTCACGGCCCACACCCCGTGCTTCCGCTCGGAAGCCGGCAGCGCGGGCCGCGACACCCGCGGCATGATCCGCCAGCACCAGTTCGACAAGGTCGAGATGGTGCAGGTGGTGCATCCCGAGAAGAGCTACGAGGCGCTCGAGCAGATGACCGGCCATGCCGAGGTGGTGCTGCAGGCGCTCGAGCTGCCGTACCGCGTCGTGCTGCTGTGCACCGGCGACATGGGCTTCGGCTCGACCAAGACCTACGACCTCGAGGTCTGGCTGCCGGCGCAGGACACCTACCGCGAGATCAGCTCGGTCTCGAACTGCGAGGCCTTCCAGGCGCGGCGCCTGCAGGCGCGCTTCAAGAACGCCCAGGGCAAGAACGAGCTGGTGCACACCCTCAACGGCTCGGGCCTGGCGGTCGGCCGCACCCTGGTCGCGGTGCTCGAGAACCACCAGAACGAGGATGGCTCGATCAACGTGCCGAAGGCGCTGCGGCCCTACCTGGGCGGCACCGAGGTGCTGCGCGGCTGACGAAAAAACGACAGGGAAATCGCTGCACGGCGTGGTTGTGTCGATTTTCCTGGCTATAATCGCAGGCTCGACAGAGCGACCGGAGAGGTGGCAGAGTGGTCGAATGTACCTGACTCGAAATCAGGCGTACTAGCGATAGTACCGAGGGTTCGAATCCCTCCCTCTCCTCCAAGAATGGCCCCGCAAGGGGCTATTTTTTTGCCTGTTCGCCATTGGAGACCCGACAAGCGTGGTCTCCTGTCACGAAAAAGAAGCGCCCGAAGACCTCGTTCCGGGAGGGCCGGCCGCCGAAGGCCGTCGCCGGCCTCGGCGTCACAGGGCGGGCAACCCGTCCATCACCAGCCTCACGCCGTCCGCGAGCTCCTTGGCGCTGACATCCGAGACCTTGCCAGCCTTGCGCAAGGCCTCCACGCCGTCGGCATAGCTCTTCAAGTCGTTGCGGATCGAGTCGTAGACGAACTGCGAGCCGCTGCTCTTGTCCGCGAGTGCCACGTTCTTCGCGATGCGGGCCGCCTGATCCATGTAGGCGTCGAGCTGATCCGGGGTGGTCCAGAGGTAGAAGTAGGTGATCTCCAGCAGATCCTGCGCGGCCATGTAGGCCGCGGTGTTCTCCGGCCGCGTCGTTCCGCCATCGAATTCCAGCCGGTCCGCCACGAATTTCGTGTGCCTGGCATCCTCGGGGACCAGGATGCCGGCCTTCACGCTGTCATCGATCGCCAGCGAGACCAGATCGGTGTATTGCCCGCGGGACGGGTAGAGCTGCTCCGTGTAGGCCGGAGAGAAGGGGTAGTAGCTGCCATAGAGGCTGCAGAAGGTGCCGCCCTCGCCGCCGGGCCTGGCGCTGTTGCCGGTGCCGGCGTTCCATGCGGTGGGAACCAGCATCTCGGGCAGGCGCACGCCGCCTTGCGAGTTCTTGTCCTCGTGGCCCGGGGTGGTGTCGCGGACGATCGTGGTGCCGCTGGTGAGGATCGCCGGCATGCGCGGCGGGTTGTAGGAGGGGTTGTCCATCCATTTGACGAGATGGTCGTAGACGGCATTGGTCACGTGCTGCACGGGCACGCGCGGATGGACCGGGTAGACGCAATCCACACCCGTGAGCGGCCAGTCGTCGCGTGCGGCGAGCGGCCGGGAATTCAGCGCGGTGCGTCGTCCCGAGTGGGTGGCGCCAGCGACTTCCCAACTGCGGTAGTTGCCTGCTTCATCGGTGCCCGTCGGACGAGAGGCCACCTGGCCGGCGACATCGGTCTCGGAGATCACCTTCCAGACCGGGACGGCGAGGTTCCGGTTGAGGTAGCCGCCCGCGATGTAGACCATGTAGGAGTCGATCGGTCCCTTGTTGTCGGGCGTGCGTGCGTTGCCATAGATCGGATCGAGGCTGTTGATGATGCGCTGCAGGTAGCCGCCCGACTGCGACACGCCGGTGACGATCATTTTTTTGGCCCGCAGCGGGCCCAGAGGATTGATGCCCTTCCCGGGGTACCGGATGGCCTGCAGCGCCTGCAGGAAGACGTCGTGCGAGATCGCATTGCCCAGTGTGCTGGAGCTGCCGCCCACATCCAGCGAGTCGTAGCGCCCGCTGAAACCGTCGGCCTTCGCGCTCCACTTCTTCAGCTGATTGACGCCCACGGGCTGGGCCGAGATGCCCACGTAGACATAGCCCTCGCGAATCATGTGCTCGAACCCGGAGCCCCACAGGGCATCGAGGTCGTAGCCCGCGGTGACGTTCTGCCACTCGGCGATCACCGTGCCATTGAACTTGTCCGCCGACGCCGGGCGGCGCACGAGGATGCGCGTCTTGTAGCGGTTGCCGGTCGTCGCCACGGTGGCCGGCACGCCGACCGTCGTGGCGCTGTTCGCGGCGCTGTACGACGCGGGAAAGTTGTAGGTGTTCGCGTTGCCCTCGATGAAGTATTCCTCTTCGACGTAACCGACGGCCGCCAGGTTGTGCATGGTGGCCAGCCATGGATAGTCGTGTTCCTTGTGCCCCTGCGCCGTACCCGGCATCGCCCCCTTTGCGATGGGACCCGTCACGACCGGGTTGGGCACCTTCGACGTGGTGGCTTCCGGTTGCGGTTCGACCTCGGGTTGCGTCTCGGGCTGCGGTTGCGGTTGCGTCTGCACCGGGGGAATGAAGGGCACGTTGCTGGAGCCGCCGCTGCCGCCGCAGCCCGCGATCAGCGCGCCGACGGCCATGCCGACAATGCCCAGCCTCGGACTCCAATGGAATGGCGCCGATCGCGTGCCGGATTCTGTCATCTGTCTCTGCATCGATATCTCCTTGGAACTGAATGGAATGCGCTGCGGGCGATCCAACGCCGTATGCATCCGAATCAGTCTAGGAAGCGGTCGCGCGACGCGCTTGTATGCAGTTGTCGTGCGGTCTAAGGAATTTCCCCAGGCAGGCGGCCGTTGCGGAAGCTGACGTCGATGCGGCCGTCGGTGAAATCGGTGATCCGGTCGTCGAGGTTGCCGAAGACGCGCAGGAAGGAGGACCTCTTCGATGTGCTGCAACTGGTATCGGGCATCCATCCGACTTTCTTCATTGCCTCGCATGTCGACTCGCCGTTCGCGCGGTGCTCACGATCCGCGCGTCGGCGATGGCGCCGCCGAATGGTGTCGCGCATTCGATCCATGGATACCGAAAAGAATAATTCCGACGGCACCGCATGAATCATTGACCGCGATACGCGGCATTCATAGCATCGCCCCCGTCATTGGATCGGTCCCGCTATTGCATTGATTCGTCGAGGGGGAGCAATGAGATCACGGTCTTTCCATTTCTATGGGGCGCTGGTGTTGTCCATCGTCTCGAGCGGCTGCTCGGCGGCGAATGCGAGCACGCTCTTCCACGGCAGCACGCTGGACCAGAGAACCAGGGACGAGCAGCCCGCGGTGCTCAAGACCTTGGAGGAACTGGTCAACATCGAAAGCGGCACCAATGACGCCATCGGCATTCCCGCGATCGGCCATTACCTCGAGCGGCGCCTCCAGGCGCTCGGTGCCGAGGTCACGAGGACGCCCGCCACCGGCGGCGTGGTCGGCGACGTCATCGTCGGCCGGCTCAAGGGCCGCGGCGGCCGGAACGTCCTGCTGATGGCGCACATGGACACGGTCTATGTGCGCGGCTCGCTGGCCAGGGCGCCGTTCCGCATCGAAGGCGACCAGGTCTTCGGTGCCGGCATCGCCGATGCCAAGGGCGGTGTCGCCGCCATCCTCCACGCGCTGGCGCTGCTGAAAGCGGAGAACTTCCAGCAGTTCGGCACGATCACCGTGATGTTCAACCCCGACGAGGAAAGGGGCTCGCTGGGATCGAACGAAGTGATCCAGAAGCTCGCATCCCAGAGCGACGTGGTGCTGTCCTATGAGCCCGGCGCCATCTACGAAGGGACCGAGCTGCTCGTCTCCGGGACCTCGGGCGTGGCCTTCGTCGAGGCCCGGATCCAGGGCAAGGCCTCGCATGCCGGGACGTCGTCCGAAAAGGGCGTGAACACGATGACCGAGGCGGCGGACCTCATCCTGCGCACCCAGGACCTGCAGGACCGCAAGCAGGAGCGGGTGTTCAACTGGACGGTGATCCAGGGCGGCACGGCCCCCAACATCATCCCGGATCGCACCGTCGTCACCGCGGACCTGCGCTACGGCCGCAACGAGGATCTCCCGCCCTTCGAAGCCGCGTTGCGGGAACGCGTCCAGAAAAAACGGCTGGAAGGAACGCGCATCGATCTCCAGATCACGCGCCTGATCCCGCCCTACAACGCAACGTCGGCCAGCCGCGCAACGATGGACAAGGCGATGTCCATCTACACCGAGGTCGGCGGCAAGCTGGCGATCCTGGAAATGCGCGTCGGCGGTGGCTCGGATGCGGGATGGGCCGCGCTCTCGGGCAAGCCGGTGGTCGAGGGGCTGGGACTGATCGGCACCAACCATCACAGCAGCAATGCGGAATACGTGCAGCTCTCCGCGATCCCGCGCCGGCTTTACCTGTCGGTGCGCCTGATCTCCGAACTCGGACGGGGGCTGTAGCGGTCCGGGCCATGCGCCGCTCGAATGACGCACGCACGAAAAAAGGTCCGCGCGAAGGCGGACCGAACGAACCCGCATGACGGGCTCTCCCTGGAGACATCGGAACGACCGGAGGCGGCAGTGCCCCCGACCGTTCGCGCATCCGCGGGCCCGCGCCGCGGTCAGAAGGAGTGGCGCAGGCCGATGTCGTAGCCCGTCGAGGTCTTGGGCACGAACACCGCGTTGTTCACGAAGGCGGGACCGCCGACGGTGAGCGCGGCGCCGTTCTTGTTGCTGATCCGCGCGATGGTGGCGTAGAGCGCGGTGCGCTTCGAGAGGTTGTGGATGTAGCCCAGCGCCAGCTTGTTGGCCTTCGGGTCCGCGACATTGGCGGCGAACGGCAGGCTCGCGGTATTGAGGTCGTACTTGACCTGCGAATAGGCGGCGCGGATCAGGCCCGGGCCGACCGGCGCGGTCAGTCCGATCAGGTAGCCGGTCAGGTCGGTGTCGGGAACGCCGCCGAAGGCGGGCGCCGTGGCGTAGTCGCGCGTTCTCTTGATCCGCGACAGCTCGCCGAACAGCTTGACCGGGCCGAAGTCGTACGAACTGCCGAGGTTGAAAGTCTTCACCGAGTCGGTGGTGCCCGCGTAGAAGCTGTCGGCCGCCGTGCTGTTGCCGTACGAGACGGCGATGTCGAACGGGCCGGTGGCATAGCCGAGCCGGCCGCCCAGGTAGCGGCCCGCGCGCGTCGTGGCCACGTTGCCGGCATTGAGCGCGCCCACGGCATTGAGGCCCGGCGGCGTGCTGGTGCCGGGGTCGTACTTGGTGTTCTCGTGCAGCGCATACATGAACTGGCCGTAGACCCCGCCGAGGTTCGGCGGCAGGAAATAGCCGATCGAGTTGCTGGCGCGGTTGTAGTTGAGGTCGCCACCGAAGCCGCCGGAACCGCCGGGCACGGTGTTCGTGTTGGCGGCGGTGTAGATCAGGCTGCGGCCCACGCCGACGATGCCGAAGGGGTCGAACACGATGTCGTTCCAGGCCGAGGGCGTGTAGTCGCGGCCCAGGCGGATCTCGCCGAAGTTGCCCGACAGGCTGAGGGTGGAGCGGCGCTGGAAGCTCGCGATGCCGGTCCTGCCATCGTCCGGGCTGATCGGCGCCTCGAGCCAGAAGCTGGCCGCGAGGCCGCCACCGAGGTCCTCGGTGCCGCGAAAGCCCAGCCGGCTCGAGGAGTAGTTGCCCGAGCTCAGCGCGCTCTGGCTCAGGGTGCGCGTGCCCTGGTTCAGGTAGAACGGATTGGCGAATGCGGCGCGGCCCGCATCCTGCGATTTGGACGAGTAGTTGCTGAGGCCCATGTCCACCACGCCGAACAGCGTGACGGAAGACTGGGCCTGGGCGACTCCCGCACCCAGCAATGCGGCGAAGGCAAGACACTGATTTTTCACGACATCTCCCGATCGAAAAAAAGAATGAATGAAGACTCTTTGAAGGACCGCCGCTTGGGCGATGAAGGCGAGTCTCCGTGTCGCGAATAACAGTTGGCGCACAGCCCGATGACGTCTGCGCAATGTCGGCAACCCTTCCATTCGGCGGGCACTGTCGTCCCGGGTTGGGTTCGACCGATTCAGTCGAATATCGACCGATCCGGTAAGCGCCTGCGATAGACTGCAACCCGATGCCCAAGCCCACCCGCTCCCAGATCGACGCCGAAATCATCGACCGCGCCGCCGGCCTGTTCGCCAAGCACGGTTTCGACCACACCTCGCTCCAGCAGATCGCGGATGCGGTCAACTATTCGAAGGCCGGGCTGCTGCATCACTTCCCGAGCAAGCAGGCGATCTACGACGCGGCGCTGCAGACCTGCCGCGACCAGGCGCAGGCGCTGCTCGATGCCGTCGAGCACCTGCCGCCGGGCGCGGCGCGCGAACGGGTGGTGGTGGAGGCCTCGGTCGACCAGACCTACGAATGGCCCGGCGTGTCGGCGCTCGCGAACCGGCTGGCCGACAACGGCAAGGGCACCGATCCCGCGCTGACCGAGATGGCGCTGATGGTCTACAAGGCGCTCGGCATCGACCTGCAGGCCACCACCATGGAGCGCATCGTGCGCGTGACGAGCGCGCTCTCGGGCCTCGGCGCTTCGGCGATGGTCGCGGCCCACGTGGGACTGCAGCGCGAATGGCGCGGCCCCATCGTCGAGGCGGCCATGGATGCGCTCGGCCACGCTGGCAAGCCGAAGCGCCCGGCACGCAAGCGCGCCTAGCCTTCCCTTCCGGGGCGGTGCCTCAGAGGCCGCCGATCATCCCGCTGAGCTTCGGCGCGAACACGCCATAGCCCATGCTCACCGACACGCGCAACTCGGGCATGAAGGCCGCGAAGGACACGCCGACCCCGGCCAGCCCGCCGACCACGAGACCGAGCACGGCGAGCGCTCTCCCGTGCTGTTTGAGGATCGAGCGGGTGGCGTGGAGGAAGGTCAATGCGGTGTTCCTTGGAGGGAGCACCGGATTATTCAACCAAATCGGTTGAACTTCAACCACTTTGGTAGAAATGCTTGGGGCGTGCCGGTTCAGGCCAGGGGCAGAAACTTCCGCACATGCGCCGCGAAGGCCGCGGTCAGGGCGGTCGGTGCCTCGCGCGCCAGGGCCAGCGTGACGCCCACGCTCGGCAGCTCGGGAAAGCCATCGTCCGCGCCGAGGATCTGCAGGTCCTCGGGCACGGCCGTGCGCGTGAGCACGGTGACGGCCAGGCCCGAGCGCGCCATGCCCACGAGTCCCGACAGGCTGCTGCTCGCATAGGCGAGCCGGTAGGCGCGGCCCGCGGCCTCGAGCGCGCGCCGGGGCAACTGGTGGTCGAGCGCATCGGGCGCGCCGAGCGCCAGCGGCAGCGGATCGAGGGCGACGGCCGTGCTGCCGCGCCGCGCGACCCACACCAGCGGCTCGTGCCGGATCGCGTCGGCACCCGCGGCATCGCCGGCCACCGACACCAGCGCGAGATCGACCGCATGCCGCGCCAGCAGTTCGTGCAGCCGCGGCGTGGGCGCGCACATCACCTCGAGCTGCACGCCCGGGTGCAGGCTCGCGAAGCCCTGCAGCAGGAAGGGCAGGAACACGACCGCGTAGTCGTCGGGGCAGCTGAAGCGCAGCACGCCCGAGAGCTGCTGGCCGCGCAGTTCGGCCAGTGCCTCGTCGTGCCGGCGCAGCAGCTCGCCCGCGCGCACCAGCAGGCGCTCGCCGGTCGCGGTGAGCGTCACGCCACGGCCGGTGCGGTGCAGCAGCGGCTGCGCGACGATGCCCTCGAGCTTGCGCATCTGCATGCTCAGCGCCGACTGCGTGCGGCCCACGCGCAGGGCGGCCTGGCCCAGCACGCCGGTCTCGGCGATGGCGACGAAGCTGCGCAGCAGGTCGATGTCCAGCGATTGGCTCACGGCATGAGTTCCCTTGATAGCTGATCTCAAAACAATTCGCTTCCACGCGCGCGCGACGCCGCGTAACGTGGGCATTTTGATCGGGAACCATCGGCATGAGCAGGAACGACGACCCCCAGTTCTGGCAACAGGCACAGCGCCACCTGGTGCGCTACGGCGGCAGCTTCGAGCCGCTGATCATCGAGCGCGCCCAAGGCTGTTTCGTCTACGACGCCGACGGTCGCGCCATCCTCGACTTCACCTCGGGCCAGATGAGCGCGCTGCTCGGGCATGCGCATCCAGAGATCGTCTCGGTGGTGTCGGAGCACGTGCGCACGCTCGACCACCTGTTCAGCGGCATGCTGTCGCGCCCGGTGGTGGCATTGGCCGCCGAGATCGCGCGCCATGCGCCCGGTGCGCTCGAACGCTGCCTGCTGCTGAGCACCGGCGCCGAATCGAACGAGGCGGCGCTGCGCATGGCCAGGCTGGTGACCGGCGGCCACGAGGTGGTGGCCTTCACGCAGTCGTGGCACGGCATGACCGGCAGCGCGGCGGCCGCGACCTACAGCGCGGGCCGCAAGGGCTATGGCCCGGCGGCGGCCGGCTCGTTCGCGATCCCGGCGCCCAATGCCTACCGGCCGCGCTTCACGACGAAGGAGGGCGAGCTCGACTGGCGCCGCGAACTCGACGACGGCTTCGAGCAGATCGACCGCCAGTCGACCGGCGCGCTCGCGGCCTTCATCGCCGAGCCCATCCTCAGCAGCGGCGGCATCCTCGAGCTGCCGCCGGGCTACATGGCGGCGCTCAAGAAGAAGTGCGAGGAGCGCGGCATGCTGCTGATCGTGGACGAGGCGCAGACCGGCGTGGGCCGCACCGGCCTGATGTTCGCGTGCGACCGCGACGGCGTGGCGCCCGACATCCTGACCCTGTCGAAGACGCTGGGAGCGGGCCTGCCGCTGGCGGCGATGGTGACCACGGCCGCGATCGAGGACGAGGCCCATGCGCGCGGCTTCCTGTTCTACACCACGCACGTCTCCGACCCGCTGCCCGCGGCGGTCGGCCTGAAGGTGCTCGAGGTGGTGGAGCGCGACGGGCTGGTCGAGCGCGCGCGCGTCGCGGGCGAACGGCTGCAGCAGGGGCTGCGCCAACTGCAGTCGCGCCACGAATGCATCGGCGACGTGCGCGGGCGCGGCCTGCTGCTCGGCCTCGAAGTGGTCAAGAGCCGCGACACGCGCGAGCCGGCCTTCGAGCTCGGCGAAGCGGTCACGCGCGAATGCATGAAGCTGGGCCTGAGCATGAACATCGTGAAGCTGCCCTCGATGGGCGGCGTGTTCCGCATCGCGCCGCCGCTCACCATCAGCGACAGTGAGATCGACCTCGGCCTCGAGCTGCTCGACAAGGCCATCGCCACCGCGGTGCGTTCGCAGCGAGCTTCCTGAGCGATCGTCCATTCATTCAGGCCGGCTTAAGTTTGGCGATCGATACTGGCTTCGACGGTCTTTCGGCGTTGGTAGAGGTCGCTTCGGCACCCGCTGGCTTGCAGCGGTTCCTCGAGCCTGGGGCCGTCCAATATTCACGGGCGCGGCGCGCCTTCGGCGTGCAGACGCAGCCAAGTTGCAGCAGCGTCCTACAGGAGCCCGCGGGACCGCGCACTACGGTCGATGTCCCCGGAGCCACCGAGCCATCCAGATGCCGAGGCCGAACGCGCAGGACGAAGAGACCGCCAGTGAAGGCGCACAGCCACCCGCCAGGCGCGGCTTCCTGAACCGCCTCGGCCCCGGCCTCATCACGGGCGCCGCCGACGACGATCCCAGCGGCATCGCCACCTACACCCAGGCCGGCGCGCAGTTCGGCTACGGCATGGGCTGGACCCTGCTGCTGACCTATCCGCTGATGGTGGGCATCCAGCTCGCGAGCGCGCGCATCGGCCGCACCACGGGCCGCGGGCTCACCTCGGCCTTCGCCGCCCTGTGGCCGCGCCCGGTCGTGCTGCTCGCGGTCCTGCTGCTGCTGGTCGCCAATGTCGTGAACCTCGCGGCCGACATCGGTGCCATGGCCGAGGTCGCGCGGCTGGGCCTGGGCGGGCCCGAGGCGCTCTATGCGCTGGGCTTCGGCCTGCTGTCGCTGGCGCTGCAGGCCTGGCTGCCCTACCACCGCTACGTGCGCGTGCTCAAGTGGCTCACGCTCTCGCTGCTGGCCTACGTGGGCGTGGCGCTGGTGGCGCACGTCGACTGGAAGGCCGCGCTCGCGGGTGCGCTGCTGCCGCGCCTGCACGGGGATGCCGAGAGCATCAAGATGGTGGTGGCGATCCTCGGCACCACGATCAGTCCCTACCTGTTCTTCTGGCAGGCGGCGCAGGAGGTGGAGGAGATCGAGCGCATCCCCGGGGACCACGCGTTGCGGACCCACCCCGCGCAGGCCCGCGCGCAACTGCGCCGGCTGCGGCTCGACACCTGGGTCGGCATGGGCTTCTCCAACGCGATCGCCTTCTCGATGATCGTGGCCTCGGCCGCCACCCTGCATGCCCATGGCCAGACCGACGTGGCCTCGACCGCGCAGGCAGCCGAGGCCCTGCGCCCGGTGGCCGGCAGCGCGGCCTTCGCGCTGTTCGCGCTGGGCATCGTCGGCACCGGCCTGCTGGCGCTGCCGGTGCTCGGCGGTTCGGCCGCCTATGCCTGCGCCGAATTCCTGCGCGTGCGCCGCGGGCTCGAGCAGCCGGTCGGCGCCGCGCCGGCCTTCTACGGCATCCTCGCCGCGGCCATGGTCTGCGGCATCGGCATCAGCCTGTGCGGCGTCGATCCCATGAAGGCGCTGGTGTGGGCGGCGGTGCTCAACTCGCTGATGTCGGTGCCGATCATGGTCGGCGTGATGTGGGCCGCCGGCAGCCGCCGCCTCATGGGCGCGCTGGTGCTGCCGCTGCACTGGCGGGTGCTGGGCTGGGCCGCGACCGCGGTCATGGCGCTGGCGACCCTGGCCTTTCTCTGGACCAGCCTGCGTTCCTGACACGAGACGGTAACAGTCCAACCGCAATGCAAGGCTGGTCAGCACGATGGCTTTGGGCCCCTGCTCAATATGTGATCTTCCTCGTCAGTTGCGATGTTTCCGCACGTGGACTTCTTGCGGTTGCGGCACTCACGGAGACCAGTTTACTTTGGACAACCATGGAGGTGAGAGCCGCAGAAAGTGTCGCCGCGGCAGAAGCGCGTCAGCGCTGTCCTGCCGCTCGCCGCGCACGGCCTACACGCAAGTTTTTTTTTCGCACATACGAATGGCGAATTCGCCTTCGACGCGGGTCAAGGCTCTTGCCGACCGTTGATGCATGACAGATCAACTCCTCTCCCCCGCCGAAACGGAGCCCTCGTCCAACAGCTCTCGCATAGAGGAAATGCGCGCGTTCATCTCGTCCAAGGGTTTTCCGTGCGTGGGCGCGAAATCCGCGCTCAACAAGAAGCGCATACGGTTCATCCAGCTGCAGACGATGGGAGACCCATCTCAGACACCAGCGCTTTTCGACGCCCTTGTCGCCTACTCAACGACCTTTCCTGACCCAGGCCTCGTGCCGGTGAGCTTCGTTGCCCTATTCAACGGATTTCCCACTACCGAGATCGAGTTCGAAACAGCCCTATGGACCCAACTTCAATCGCTGCATGACCTCGATCGAGCACGCGGCTATAAGTGGAACGGTGAAGTTAGCCACGATCCAGAGCGCTGCGATTTCTCATTTAGCGTGGGAGGCCGCGCCTTCTTCGTCGTGGGTATGCACCCGCAGGCTTCGCGCCAGGCGCGCCAATCGCCCGTGCCTTGCTTGGTCTTCAACTTCCACGATCAGTTTGAAGCAATGAAATCGTCCGGAAAGTACCAGTCGATGCAGGAGGCCATCCGGCAGCGCGACATTGCGCTGCAGGGATCGATCAATCCTGTGCTCGCCCGCTTTGGTGAAGCCTCTGAAGCGCGCCAGTACTCGGGCCGGGCCGTGGAATCGAATTGGAAGTGCCCATTTCATCATCACTCTTGAAAGGACTCGAATGACCGAGGAGAAATCGCTGACCCACACAGCTGGCTGCTGCCGTATCCCGCCGCAATCGGGCGTCGCCTTCACCTTGCGAGGCGGCCAGATCCTGCGCATCAACGATCCATTCGGCGAACAGGTTGCCGACCTGTACGCGTTTGCACGGGACGACCACGGTTGCAGCCTGTCCTCCGGACGGTCCATCGACTATGCTTCAAAGATCTACCTGACCAAGGGCGATCTACTCTACGCAAACAACAGCCGTCCAATGTTTCGGATTGTCGATGACACAGTCGGTCGACACGACTTCCTGTTAACGCCGTGCAGCCAGGAAATGTTCGAAATTCTGTATCAGCACCAGGGGCATCATCCCAGCTGCTTTGAGAATCTGTACCGAGCTTTGGAACCCTACGGAATTCGTCCAGACCAGATTGGAACGACGTTCAATGTTTTCATGAATGTCGGCGTTACCGCGACCGGTGAGGTTCAGGTCAAGCCACCCATATCTCGCGCCGGCGACTTTATTGAACTACGCGCTGAGATGGACCTCATCTGCGGATTGACAGCGTGTTCGGCCGAGAATTCGAACAATGGCTCTTTCAAGCCCATCGACTACGAGATACGCTAAAAGGTTCGCGGGGTACAGCAGTCAAGCGAGGCATCGAGGCGCGCAGAGGATCGTCCAGCTTTGGAGATGTCTCCATCATCCCCGCTGCAAGCAGCGCCATTTCTTTGACGCTGCGGCAGCGCCCTCTCAAGCTGCGCAGCACGGTTGCGTCGTTCTGGATGGTGCTCACCACCTTGCGCAGGGTTGCGAGTCGTTCTTCATCTCTCGGCGCCGACGCGTGGCGCGCCAAAGTCGACAGCAGGTTCCCGAGGTGGTCTCTCAGAAGCAACTGGTTCCTTGTCATCGGATCGACGTAGATTGCTTGCAGGCCGAACTTCGCGGCTTGATACTTGTTGTACTCGTACACGAGGTAATCTTCGTCCCGGGGGATAAACGGTTGTGACTCCAGCAGCCACGTTCCAAGAAGTTGCGCGAAGCTGGCGAGTGCGGCGGCTCGCTCGATAGACAACGGGCTATCAAGGACGCGAATCTCGACAGTTCCATACTCAGGCTTCGGTCGGATGTCCCAATGCAAGTCCTTGATTGACTTGATGACCCCGCACGCAAGCCATTTGGACAGGTACTCGGTGAGTTCGTGCCAGGAGTTCGTAAATGGCGCGCGGGGTCCTGTAGGAAATGGGTTCGGGCAGTACGTCCGTGTGGAGTCGAATCCGGTGTCCCTCCCTTCCATGAAGGGACTGGACGCCGAGAGCGCAATAAAGTGCGGCACGTATCTGGCGAGCTGATGCATCAATAGCGGGACGCGCTCAACGTCAGCGCATCCAAGATGAATATGCTGCCCGAATACAGTGGTCTGCTTAAGTACCTCCCCATACAGCGAAGTCAGGGCGCGATAGCGGGGGCTGTCGAAGATCTGCTGTTCCGACCAGTGCTTGGAAGGGTGCAGCCCGCCGCCGGATATGCGGGCGCCGTGTTCGGCGGCTGCGCGCGAGACCCTGCTCCGCAGAGTTTCGAGGTCGGTAGCTACCTCACAGGCATTCGCACAGACGCCTGTGGAGATTTCGATCATGCCAGCGCTCACCTCGGGAACGATTGCCCCTCGTGCCAAAGGCCTGGGAAGACGTGCAGCCTCAAGGATCTGCGGGCTCCGCTGAGCGAGATCGCCCGTCTCTGCATCTATGAGCTGCAGTTCGAGTTCGACACCGAGGCTCATATCCGCGGACGGTGCAAAGTCGAATGAATGTTGAGCAGAGTTTGACATGGTGGCCTCGGTTTTTCTGATGAACCTCGCAGACGACGCCTGTCGTGATTGGTGGAAGGTCCTGTCTCGGTGTCCCAGATCACACAAGCCTTAAAGTGAACTCCACGTAGGACAAAGTCGAATTGCTCATGTGCGGGGACGCATGTGGAGCACCGTAGGCAGGCGCGAGATCCAACAGCGCAGTGATTGACGTTGTGGGTCCGCCTCATTGACGCTCCCCCCGATCGTAAGGATCTGTCTTCCTGAAACAGGCATCGGTCGCGACTTGGTCTATTGATAAATGGATACGGGATTACAAGACCGCCCGATGTCGGCCGACGCCTCTTACGCTTTCGATCCCTAATCTACTGCGCCTCACTACACGACGAGAGGATCATGACCACACCAGACTTCTTCGCTCAGTTTTTCCGCGATGGCTGGGAGGTGCGTTGCGCAGTGACTCGCGCCGCTCCCGGTGGCAACCTATCCGGCCGCGCAGAGATTGTTCAAGGCGATCTGGTCAGATCCACAATCAATTCGTCTGGGGTCTATAAGACGCGGCTCGAGCTCGCTGAAGCTCTGAAGAAAGATGCCTTCAGGTGGATCACCGGCCAGGAGCGCGACCGAAGGGCTTGAACAGCTTCGCGCGCACAGCTCCGTTGCACCCCGAACTTATCCCACAATGCCATCGCACTGCAGGTCATTCGCTGTGACACCTGAATTTGCAACAGAAATCTCTTCGGTTCCCGAGGGGACGGTTTTCCTGCGGTGTACTGGCTGCTCGGCGTACGCCCGAGAGGTCCATAAGAAGCCACTGTGCTCTCCCATCGCGCCAAAAATCTTCGCATGATCAACACAGACAGAAACACCTCGGCCTCCGATACCGAATTCCTCGAATTCGCGCAACGGGTTTTTCAGTTGGCGCGCACCGGCGATGCTGAAATGTTGGAGCGCTTGTTGATAAAGGGGCTGCCGCCCAACATGAGCAATCACAACGGCGATACGCTCCTGATGCTCGCCGCGTATCACGGCCACGCGGAAGCTGCGAAGGCATTGCTGGAGGCCGGTGCCGAACCTGATCGATTCAATGACAAGGGCCAGACGCCACTGGCTGGAGCAATATTCAAGGGGTTTCAACCCATCGTTGAGTTGCTACTGGCACACGGAGCTCAGCCCGGCTTTGCGCCGACCGGCGCAAAGACGCCGGTCATGTTCGCAGCAATGTTCAACCGACTCGATATTTTGAAAGTGCTTCTGGAGCATGGCGCGGACATCGATGCTCGGAGCACAGAAGGTTTGTCGGCACTTGACCTCGCTCGAACTATGCGAGCACCCGACTCGGTGGCCTTCTTGGAAGCGCTGAGGCCGGCCTGACGTTGATCCGTCAAACGACGGACCGATTGGTGATTCCGAGCAACTTGGGAAGAGACTTGGCGGTCATTCGGCCTCGGCCGTTAGCTGGACACTCCGAATCCCGCACGTGGCACCCAACGCGAATGCAGGAGAAGCGAGTTGTTCTGAGGCACTGGAGGCTTCTATGGTTGACGAGCCGAAGAAATCCGGACTCATCAGAAAGCTGATCGACTTGAAGAGAAGTCGCCGAGTGGGGTGTTGAGCCGAAGTACTTGGCCGCAGCAAATGCCAGATGCCGGACGCGAAGAGGACAATGGACTGTTCCGCCAGACGGGTGCGGGTGGATTCCAGCGAGCGGACGCACCCCACCGTCGGGGAATCTCGGTGCACGTTTGACGAACCGGATCCTGGGACGTTCGACTGGGTGCCGATGCAGAAAGACGGCTAGCGTCGGCTGGGACAAAAACCTCAAGCCCGCACATCTACAAATGCTGGTGTCAAGCCTAGCGATTGCCACTTTCGCGCTGCTGGCCTTGCGGAAGATGACCGACACGGCCCCAGTACCAGTGTCGAGGAAAAGGACGCGTCGCCTGTGGACGCCCTTTTTCCTTGACCATCGTCTGTGATGGTGCCGGGAATTACACAGTGTTCAGGAGGCGGGCGCCAACGAGAGGCGTTGTTTCAAAGGGACGCCAAAATCGCCATCACAATGGAAACAAGCCCGGTCGCACCGCAGTTAGCGTGTTCCGGTCGTGCCAGTGGTGCCTGTGCCAGGTAGCAGGCCAAAGCCCCCGCCCGAGTTGCCATTGCTCCCGCTAATAGCCGCTGCAAACATGGCGACACCCGCTCCTGCCGCGAGCCATTGCTCTGACGTCAATCCGCCTTGAGCATTGGCGGTTGCGGCGTTACCTCCAGCCGGACCAGGGGTAATCGGAGGTGCCGGGTTTTGCGCAAGTGCAGCAGACATCGCGGACGCGCACAAGGCCGTCGTGAAGATGAGCTTCATGTACTTCATGGGGACCTCACAGAGAGAGTCAAGTCAATAGACACACCGTCACGGTTGGACCGGCACGGCGCTCATGGGCCTTCGCACCCGTTGCAGTATTGCAAACGTTGCTGTGGTTGCTCGTCAGAAGACTTCGCCATTTCAGCAAGGGATTTCCCTATGCGACACGATGGCGCTGCGCCGAGAAGCGCTGTCTCCCACATACCACCGTGCTGGACGGAGGACGCATTCCCACCATCCCCAAACCACCCTGCTTCGCCTCGGGGGCTTTTTCACTTCCGAAGCCTCGGTTCTTGTCGCCCCTGTGTGGTACTGCGGCCCGACGCCAGCGCAGACGGCCACCATGACCATGAACATCCAGACCCGTACATCCAAGGTCAGGGCGCTTCGCGGTGACGCAGGCGGCCAGCAGGAAGCAACGGTCGCGCTGCAGGGGCGCAAGAACACCAGCCCGACGTTCCAGCCAGAGGCTGACGACAAGGGCCTGGACGGCGTCGGGGCCGCGCGGCCCACCGACAATTTGCGGCGAGACCAGGCCTGACCTTCACTTAAGGTGCAGGCCGAGGTGCCCGCCTTGCGCCACTCGCGCATCGGCGGGACATCACACTAGTTGGCAGTACAGTTCTTGCACGTACGGTTGTCTTCCTGTGGGCGGCGTGCTCCTCCTCCGCCCGACGATGGTCCTGCAGTCCCTCCGGACTGTCCCAATCGGGCACCGCAGATCATTTGCCCACTGACCGGGTCATACGATTTGCTGACAGTGCGATCGGCTTTTTCGCTCTCATCGCAGATGTGTTGAGCCGGGCTGGTGGTGGCGGTTGACCTGGCAGAGGCCGCGGACGTCGAAGAGGGAGGTGCCCCACCAAGCCCAAAGTGATTGTGCGCAACACACCGGCGGCCGCCGGATTGCACGGCATTGCAACCGTTCTCAGCAGCCGTGTACTGTTGTTGACGCTCTTGCCTTTCGGCCCTGATCTGCGCAGGCGTCGCGCCGTCCGTAGGGCAGCCGCCAGCGATCATGTCGAGCACCGTCTTCGTCATGAACATCACCGTTTCCTGGCTGGCGGTGATCGAGGCGTTGGACGGGATCCTGGTCGTGATGACCGAGCGCTTCATGGCATCGCATGCCTGAGCGGAGATGCGCATGGCTTCGGGACGGTTTGTCGCGTTGTCCGAGTCCGCCGGCGTCGAACCTCCGACACGTGGCGCCAAGCCGCCAGCGGATTCGCCCGTCATTTGCCTCGCAGCGCTGGCCGCAAGCGGATGATCCGGAAATCGGCTCACCAGGACCCGTTGCACTTCACGCGAGCGAGCTTGATCGCCCTGGGTTTGCAGCTCGCCGGCCTTGGCAAACAACTGCCCGGGATTCATGGTCTGCAGACTGGCGCGGAACTGTTGCTCGGCCTGAGCTGCCTGCTCACGCTTGCGTTGCTGTTCAGCGTCGGCCGCGAGCCGTACCGTCTCGCTGGCCGCGCGCGCCGTAGCTTCGCGCTCCGCCGGTCGATTGACTGTTGTCGCCACACCTGTTGCGTCATACTGCGTGCCGACGGACAAGACCTTGCCTTCGAAGCGACCTTCTTCGACCAAGGAGTTATCTGCCCGAATTTCACGACCTTGAATGCGCGCTCCGTTTGGATCCCTGAGGCCGACGAAATACGTCCCATCTGCCCGAGCAAAGGTTCCGTCCGTATAGCCGCCGGTGCGTGTTCCTTTGAACCAACTGCCGTCTTGCCCGAACTCGATTCCAGTTCGCTGCCCGCTCCCTAGTTCCGAGTAGCTGCCAACGAAGCGGCTTCCTGATTTCGCCAACACTTCTCCTGCGCCGGCAAGCGTGTCATTCATCGTCTGGCCCCGTTGAATCTCCCCATCGGAATAGATGCGCGTTCCAATGCCATTCGCCTGGCCTCCCGAGGTCTGACCGTAGTAGACCCATTGACGGAGGGCGATGCCATAGCCATGGGTTCCCGTGAGGGTATCGCCGTTGCCGACGCCTCTCACGCGTGAGGCTATGGCCTGCGCCTCCTTCTGGACGTCCGAGCGCTCGCCAAGCGATCGCTGCTTTTGCATCTCATCAGCGCCCAGCGCCGCAGTGAACACCGCATCGGGCGTCACTTCCTTGCGATAGCCGAACAGCGTCTTCGTGCCCTCGCCGATTGCCGCCTGCAAGCGCTCCAGATAGCCCTTGGCCTGTGCGCAGGTCTTCTGCGCATTCAGCATGAAGCGGCAGCCGGTGTGGCCCAGGCACAGATCCGTCAAGGGGACGGTGGCCTCGTCCTTCAGCTCACTGCAGTTGGCGATCTCGGGGGTCGCATGACCATGTGCAATGGGCGAGACGACCATCGCGCAAGACAATGCGGCGGCCGCGATCGGCAAATGCACCCCATCCAGCTTTGTCATGAATCTCATGAGAATAGCCCCTCGACTGCATACCTCAGTATTACAGAAAAGGAAGGCGAAGCAATCCCCAGACGAGGACTCGACAGTTCGGACGGTCTTTGCCGAACGCCGCCCTTCGAACGGTTGGCACGAGACTGCTGGCAAGCCGTGCCATGTCAGGGTCTTCCCGCCACGTGCCTTGCATGCGCTTGGGTCAGCGTTGTCGGTGCCCGGAGAGCCGAAGGACGCATCCATCCTGACTGCACCCACACCACAGACCACTATCCTGAGGCGGTCTTGACGCCGTTTTGTCGAAGTTCGACAAGCACGAGTTCATTTCCATAGACGTCCAGGAAATGGGCATAGCTCGCTTCGCCATCACTGGCTTCTTCGCGAACAATGCGCACTCCCAACGCTCGCAGCCGCGTCAAGTCGTCCGAAAGTCGCTGCGTGTAAAAGACGGCTAGCGGCTGACCTCCCGTCTGATTTCCAACCCGAGCTTCCTGTTCTGGTCCCTCAGCTCGGATCAGCCAAACGCCTACGTCGGGTTGAGATGAAAACCGCAGGTGGACAAAGCGCGAGCGCCGCACCTGGACATCGACGAAAACTTCCATCCCCAGCACATCGGTATAAAAAGTGATCGCCTCGTCATAAGCTTTGACGAGAAGAACGATCCTTCCGATGGCCATCGTCGTCTCCGAGGCAGGCATTCGCTTCATGTCACATTTCATTCGCCGAGCCTATCCCCTGTGACGCGAAATGACCTGAAGCCAACCTTATGGATGGTCTGCACAACTCACGCGCTGGCCGAATCCCCTGAGTCAGTTGTCGCCTGCGATGATCTCGGCATGAAGCATCTCGGATTGGGCTCGAACCTGCACACGTAAGCGCGAGTTCTTGGAAGAGATGGAGCGCATGGTGCCGTGGATGACGCTGGTGCAGATGTGGAGCCGTACTACCCGAAGGCTAGGACGGGGCGGCCACCGTTTGCCATCGAGGGGGAGCTGCGGCATCCATTACCTGCACCAGTGGTTCGCGCTGAGCGATCCGGCGATAGAAGGGGCGCAGCACGGGTGCCGGACGAGACAACGATCCTGGGGTTCCGCCATGCGTTACGACCTGCTCGGTGCATCACGCTGTGCAGACCAACCTCAAGCCTCACGAGACGAGGGACGGCTCTCCAAAGCTCGGCGACCGACGAGCCGCTCACCCCTCGGAGCGGGTGGCGGGTTTCGCCTTGAGGCCCGCCTCAATGAAGTTCACCAGGTAGTCGACACCGGCCTCGATGCTCGTCTGCCGCAGTTTCTCGGGCCACAGTGACTGCACCCTGGTGTGCGTACTGTGCGCATAGAAGAAGGCGCCGTAGACGAAGATGACGCGCCAGTAGAACTCCTCGCTGCTCAAGTGAGGAAGCTCGTGGCTCACGACATCCACGAAGCGCCGCGCGAAGTCGTCCACGATGGATGCCGTCAGCGCATGTACTTCATCGGCAGGGTCCATCAGCATGCGGCCGTAGAACGCCCGGAACGACTCGCGCTCCTCGACACTGGCTCCCGTAACCAGCAGCGAGGGCGCCATGGACGCCCGCAGGATGTCTCGCAACGGGACCTTCCGGCCCTCGAATGCATCCAGGCGCTCCTTGCGCTCCTTCATCACCGGCCCGAGGCGACGCTCCAACACTGCCTTGCACAGCGCCTGCTTCGATCCCCAGTAGTAGTGGAAGGCGCCCAGGTTGGCGCCGGCCCGTTCCGCGATCGCTCGCATGCTCGTGCCCTCGTAGCCGTGTGCCGCAAACAAGGCCTCTGCGGCGTCGAGGATCTGCGTTGCGGTGGTGTCGGAAAGCGCCTGCCGCTTCGAAGAGGTGGCGGTTTTCGCTGCGGCGGGCTTGGGCATGAGAGAAGTGGCGAGGTATCGAAGTTCGTTGACAGCCAATCCTCGGAATCATACAGTTGTATATTTATACGCACGTATGACTTAAAGGAGACCCATGAGATTGATCGACCTGTCCTCGACGCTGGATCCGCACGACCGCGAACTGCTTCCTCCCGCCATGGCGGCCGCCGCAGGCGTCGTGGCGCCACGGGTGGATTACTCCCACCCGGCAACACCGGACGGTCGGGACCGCTTCTGTCACTTCTTCGGCTGCACCCACGATGACCTGCCCGACGGCGAGGGTTGGGGCTCCGAGGTGCTCAACGACATGTCGTCGCATTGCGGCACGCATGTGGATGCGCCGCTGCACAGCGGATCGACCTGCGAGGGGCGAACCTCGCGCACCATCGACCAGGTCGAGCTGAAAGAACTCTTCTGCCCCGGCAAGGTGCTCGACGTACGCCCCTGGGCGCAGCCCGGGCAGGCGATTCCAGTCGCTGCGCTTCGTGAGGCGCTGTCCGCAGTGGGTGAGCCCATCCGTCCGGGCGATGCGGTGCTGATCCGGACCGGACAGGAGCGATATCGCCTGGGCGAGTCAGCCTTCTTCCAATACCCGGGGATGAGCCGCGAAGGCACGCTGTTCCTGTCGGAGCAAGGCGCCACCGTGCTCGGCACCGATGCGGTCGGCTGGGACCGTCCCTTTGCCGTGATGGCTCAGGCCTTCAAGGACACGGGCGACAAGCAACAGCTCTGGGACGGTCACAAGGCGATCCGCGAAAAGGAGGCCTTCATCGTCCAGCAGCTGTGCAACCTCGGCGCGTTGCCCCTTCGCGGCTTCCACGTTGGCTTCTTCCCGTTGAAGCTGGCACGCGCCAGCGCCGCCCCCGCCCGCGCCGTGGCCTTCCTGTCCAACTGAGGAGCGACTGCGATGCGTATCGTGACTTTCGTGCGTGAGGGCTTCGACGCACCCCACCTCGGGGCCCTCATCGGCGTCGACGGCATGCTGGACTTCACGGCCCACCACCCTGGCGAAGAGGCCTTTGGTTCGGCCCTGGCCTTCCTGCGCGCGGGGCCCGAATTCTGGGATCGTGCGCGCACGCAGGTGGCCCATCAAGGTGCCGCCGTCGATGCCATGGCCGGCGCAACGCTGCTGGCCCCGCTCCTCAATCCTCCGTTGATCCGGGATTGGGGAACCATGATCGGGCATCTCAAGTTCTTCCTGCGCAGACGTGCCGAGCAACTGGCCGCCAAGTCGCAGGATCCCGAAGCGGCGATGGCCGCCGCGGAACGCGATGGTTCGCTTGAACTTCCCCCGAACTGGTTCACCGTGCCTCGCTTCTACACCGGCAATCCCCTCAACATGACGGGGCCGGATGCCGAGATTGCCTGGCCCGGGTTCGCCGAATCTCTGGACTACGAACTCGAACTGGCGGTCGTTCTCGGCGTGGGTGGCAAGGACATCGCGGCATCGCGGGCACGAGACCACATCTTCGGTGTCACGCTGTTCAACGACTTCACCGCACGCGACACGCAGGTGGCGGAGGGCAGTCCGGCCGGCAAGAGCAAGGACTTCGACGGCGCGTATGCCATCGGCCCGTGCATCGCGACGCTGGACGAGATCCCCGATCTTTACCAACTGCAGGTGCAGTCGCGGCTCAACGGTGTCGTGCAGACCACCCGGAGCACTGTCGACATGCAGTTGGGCTTCGAGGACATCGTGAGCTATGCCAGCCGCTCGTGCACGCTGCACCCTGGCGAACTCTTCGCTTCCGGCACCTTTGAAGGCGGCTGCGGCGTGGAGACGGGGCGCCTGCTGCAGGATGGCGATGTCATCGAACTCGAAGCTCAGGGCATCGGCACTTTGCGCAACAGGATCCGTCGCGCGGCACCGCTGACCAGCGCAGCGGCCGCAAGGGGTTGAGATGACGGTTCCACTCTACATCGTGGGTGTGGGCAGTACGCCCACGGGCCGCTTCGCCGAGGTTCCGCTGCGCGCGATGGCGCGCGACGCCATCGGTCTGGCCCTGGCGGACGCTGGCGCGACGGCCGACCAGGTCGGTGCGGCGTTCTTTGCCAACGTCGGCCAATCGCTCCTGCAGGGGCAGCACATGATCGGCGGCCAGGTGGTGCTGCGCGAATCGGGATTGGATGGCATTCCGATCGTCAACGTCGAGAACGCATGTGCCAGTGCTTCGACCGCCTTCTACCTCGCCTGCGCCCATCTGCGTGCCGGGCTGTGCGACGTCGCCTTGGCGGTGGGGGCAGAGAAGCTGTCGCACCCCGACAAGGCACGCACCTTTTCCATCTTCGACGGTGCGCATGATATCGAGGATCCCGAAGCACTGCAGCGCTTCCTTGCACGGCAAGCCTGCGAGGAGCGCGCACAACCGGCCGCCACCGCACAGCAACGCAGCGTCTTCATGGACATCTATGCGGCCCTGGCTCGCGCGCACATGGCGCGACACGGCACGACGCAACGGCAACTGGCTCATGTAGCCGCCAAGAACCGCGGCCACTCCGTACTCAACCCTCTGGCGCAGCACCGCGTCGGGATGTCGGTCGAGGAGGTGCTGGCGGCGCGCGCCATCACCTGGCCCCTGACCCTCCCGATGTGCGCACCCATCGGCGATGGCGCAGCCGCGGCGTTGATCGTGCGCGAGGACGCCCTGGCGCGCTTCGACGTGAAGCGCGCGGTGCGTGTGCGCGCCAGTGTGCTCGTGAGCGGAGCAGAGCGCACCACCGGCCGAGAGACCCCCATCAGCCACCGCGCCGCATTGAGGGCCTACGCAGCTGCCAGTGTCGGGCCAGAAGACATCGACGTGAGCGAAGTCCATGACGCCACGGCGTTCGGCGAGATCGCCCAGTGCGAACACCTGGGTTTCTGCGAACCCGGCCAGGGCGGATGGCTTGCGGAACGAGGTCACACCACGTTGGGCGGTCGTCGCCCCGTCAACCCCTCGGGCGGACTGGAGTCGAAGGGCCATCCCATCGGCGCAACCGGCCTGATGCAGATCCATGAGCTCGTCTTGCAATTGCGCGGCGAGGCTGGTGGACGGCAAGTGGCCAATGCGCGCCTGGCACTGGCCGAGAACGGCGGCGGCTTTCTTGGCCATGAAGAAGCGGCGGCGACCGTCACGATTCTCGAAAAACCTGCGCAACGCGCATGAAGAAGCTCAGCATGTACTCCAGACGCTCTCTCATCGAACGGTCACTCGCACTGGGGCTGTCCGGCCTCGCCGGCGGCGCGGCACGGGCCGCATCGGCCTGGCCGTCCAAGCCGATCCAGGTGATCGTGCCCGCGACCACCGCTAGTGCACCCGAGATCGTTGCTCGCATGCTTGCCGAAGCATTGTCGGCACGCCTGTCGAGCCCGGTCTACGTGGAAGGCATGCCGGGTGCCTCGGGGATCATCGGCACCGACAAGGCGCTCAAGGCACCCGCCGATGGGCACACGCTGCTGTATGCCATGAACCAGGTCGCGACGATGAACCCGCACCTCTATCCCCGGCTGCCATACAACCCGGCCAGGGACATGGCACCGATCAGCCTGGTTGCGCGCGGCGGCTACGTGCTGCTCGCCTACAGCGGTCTGCCGGCCCCCGACCTGCCGTCGCTGATTGCCCTGGCAAAGCGCGAGCCCGGCAAGCTGGCCTATGCCTCCACGGGCAATGGCAGCGCATTCCACCTGGGCATGGAGCTGATCAAGCTTCGATGCGGCATCGACCTGCTGCACGTGCCGTACCGCAGCGGTGCCAACGCCAACACCGAACTGATGGCCGGGCGGGTGCAGGTTCGGCTGGAGCCGCAGGCCTCTGCACTGGCCCTCATCCGCGGTGGTCGCGTCAAGGCCCTGGCGGTGACCACGCGCCAGCGACTCCCTGCTCTGCCCCAAGTTCCGACGGTCCAGGACACCTTGCCAGGGTTCGAGCTGAGCGGCTGGAACGCCCTGTGGGCACCGGCGGGAACACCCGCGCCGGTCATCGAGCGGCTTCACGCCGAGGTCCAGGCGGTGCTCGGGAGCGACGCATTCCGACGACACCTGCTGGATCTCGGCCTGGCACCCGAAGGCTCCACGCCGGGCGAGCTGGCTGCGCTGACGGCAAGAGAGACGGCGCAATGGAAGGCCCTGATCGAAAAGACGGGCATCAAGGCGGACTGAGATGGCAGATTTCAAGACGCTGGCCGACCTCGTCGGCCTCCACGCACGCACGCGTCCCCATGCGACGGCGCTCACCTTCGAGGCAGGGCCCAGCCTGCCCGAGCAGCGGCGCAGCTTCCTGCAACTGCGCGAAAACGGATTGGCGCTGGCACTGGCCCTGCAAGGCCTCGGTGTCCGGCGCGGCGACGCCGTGGCGCTGGTCATGGCGAATCATCCCGAGTTCGTCGAGGCGATGGTGGCTGCCGCTCGCATCGGGGCGGTGCTGGTCCCGATCGATGCGCGGGCGCAAGGCGATCGGCTTGCGGCACTGATCGATCGCACGCACTGCGTCGGGGTGATCGCGGCGGACTATGCCGCCACAGCGGTCGCGCAGATTCGACCGCGCTGCGCCAGCCTTCGCTGGACCCTGCGCGTCGCCTCCGGCGAATCTTTCGATGATGCGACACGCGCTCGCGAAGCGCTGGACTACGCACAGTTGCTGGCCGGCCACATGCGGACGGACATGCCCGCAGCCCACTTCGCGCCGGTCGATCCCAACGACCCGATGCAGATCCTCTTCACCTCCGGCACGACCGGGGAGCCCAAGGGGATCGTGATCACCCATCGCCGTTTCCTCGACACGGCCGCCCTGGCGGCGTCTGCCTTCGGCTACACCCTCGAGGATCGCCTCTATTCGGGCCTGTCGCTGACGCACGCCAATGCCCAGCTCGTGACGCTTGGCGCCGCGCTGAGGCTGGGGATCGATTGCGTCATTTCTCGTCGCTTCACCAAGTCGAGGCTATGGGAAATCGTGCGTCGGCACCAATGCACTGCCTTCACCTTGCTGGGCGGCATGACCACCGCTGTCTACTGCGAGCCGCCGTCGCCTGGCGATCGGGACCATGTCGTGCGCTTCGTCGTCGCCGCGGGCATGCCAAAGTTCATCTGGTGCGATTTCGAACAACGCTTCGGCGTCAAGGTCCTGGAGTTCTACGGCACCGCCGAAGGCGGGCTGACGGTCAATCCTTTCGACGAAGGTCCGATCGGCAGCATCGGCCGGCCGCACCCGGCGTTTTCCATCCGCATCGTCACTGAAGATGGCAACGATGCACCCGCGGGCACGCCAGGCGAGCTGGCGTTTCGCCCAGCCAGCGGCGCACCCTACGACATCGCCTATTTCCAGGACCCGGAGGCCTCGCAGAGAAAAGGGCATGGCGGTTGGCTGTGGACCGGCGACATCGTGCGCTCCGATGCCGAAGGATGGCTCTACTTCGAGCATCGCCGGGGGCACGGCATTCGCCGCAATGGCGAATTCATCGATCCGGCGGTCATCGAGAAGGCGATCGCCGACACCGGCCTGGTCCGCGATGCCTTTGTGTTCGGCATCGCCGCGGCATCGGGGGCGCCCGGCGAGCGAGATGTCGTCGCGGCCATCGTTCCCCGTCGCGTCGACCTGGATCTCTCCACGCTCCACACACGGTTGCGCGAGACCCTGCCGAAGAACGCCGTGCCCGGAACGCTGATGGTGGTCGCCGCGATCCCCAAGACCGCATCGGAAAAGCCGCTCGCGCGGGTGCTGGAGGAGTGGCTGCGCAACGGGATGGCCAGGACGGTGTCCCTGGCGCCTTCAGCCTAGCCGACCGACCAGCCCGCAGACGGCGACAGGCCGTTGCTCCCTTCCCCCATCAAGAACAACCGAAGAAACATTCATGCACAACCATTGGCGTTCGCTTTTTCTTCCGATCTCACTCGCATCGCTTTCCATTGGCCCTGCGAGCTGGGCTCAATCATCCGTCACGCTTTACGGTGTCGTCGACGTCTCCCTGAGTCACTACCAGACCAGGAGCTCGCTGCGTGCCGGCCTGCCTTCCGCCTTGCTCCTGGCGCCAGGCACCCTGTCGCAAAGCGCCACCAAACTCGCCTCGGGCGCATACACACCCTCTCTCCTGGGAATTCGCGGGCAGGAGGACCTCGGCGGCGGCCTGGCTGCGGGCTTCTGGCTGGAGTCCACGCTGACGCCCGACGACGGGGTCCAAGGTCTCGGCGTTTTCGACCGCCGCTCGACGGTGAGCCTGTCCGGACCTTTCGGCGAACTTCGCCTCGGCCGCGACTACGTGCCGACCTATTGGAACCTGACGGTCTTCGATCCCTTCGGCACGGTAGGGGTCGGCGCAAACCTTTGGAATCCGATCGGCACGGGGCTCGCGACCAGCCACGGAAAGTCGCCCGCGAACCTGATGCCCTTCGACAACTACGTTCGTGCCTCCAACAGCGTCGGCTACTTCCTGCCGGGCAACCTCGGCGGGTTCTACGGGCAGCTCATGTACTCCATGCACGAGAACCCGAAGCAGGACGGAGTGAGCAACAGCCCGAGCAAGGGCGGGCGAAATGTCGGGGGCCGTTTTGGCTATCAGCGTGGTCCCCTCAACCTGGCCATCGCCTACCAGGAGGACACCAAGGACGACCTCGGCGGATTCGACAAGGACCGCTTGAAGACCCTCAACGCGGGGCTCTCCTACGATTTCGATGTCGTCAAGTTGTTCGGCCAGTTGTCGCAGATCAGGGACGAGCGCAGCAAGCTGACCGCGGGCCAGTCCGGCGGCATTCCATACACCTTCAGGAGCGAAAGCAATGGGAAGTACACGGGCGGCCTGATCGGCATCACGGCACCGGTCGGTCCTGGATTGATCCGTGCGTCCTATTCGCGCATCCACCATGCCTCTGCGCGCGCGGTGAATGCCCTGAGTCCTGCCGGATGGGTGCACGACAACGATGCCAGGATCGAGAAGTTCGCCGTCGGCTATGTGCACAACCTGTCGAAGCGTACGGCGCTCTACGCCACCATCGCGCGAACCAGGTTCCAATGGAATGGCGCTCTGAATCCGCCCATGGCCATCAGCCCTGGAGGAGGGGTCAGGTTCGCAACTGTCATGCCAGGGGCCACTGCCGGCTATGCCCCCTCGAGCAGCGTCGGCTACGACCTGGGAATCCGGCACGCATTCTGAGGAGCGCCGTGCGGTCCGTCCAAGGGAGGCGTGACGTCAAGCCGAGGCAGCTTTCGATGGCAGGCCGCGGTCCTTCGGGGTCGGGGCCGGCCCTCTCGTACCAGTTTTCGGGTATTCAACTGGCACGAGCTTTTCCGTAGCATCCAGCGACATTCCAGCCTCGCAACCGCCCCGGCTGCGCCCCTGAAGCTCGCGCCCATGCGAGCTTCGCCGCTTCGAACAAGACCTGCCCGACAGGAACCCCGCATGACCTCCGTTGCCACGATGCGCTCGCCGCAATTTCAGTTCTCGTTGTGCCGGCGCGTGCTCCGGGCTTTGCAGATCGTCCTCGCGTCCCTGCTGCTGTCGGCGCTGGGCGCCTGCGGTGGAGGCGGCGGTTCCGCAGGAGCGTCCTTCGTGCCGGTTACGCCGCCTGCAACCCCGGCTCCGCCGCCGACGCTGGTCGCGATCGAGGTCACGCCGGTGAACCCCGCCCTTGCAGCCGGCACATCGGTTCAATTGGCCGCCACGGCCATCTACAGCGACGACACGCACAGCGACGTCACGGCCACCGCCGCATGGACCGTCTCAGACGCGGGCGTGGCCCGCGTGGACACGTCCGGCAAGGCCGTCGGCGTCGGGCCGGGCTCGACCACGGTCACGGCCAGCCTCGGCGGACAGAGCGGCAGCACCACGCTCTCGGTGACGGCAGCGACGGTGGAAAGCATCGCCCTCACGCCGGCCACTGCAAGCATCGCCAAGGGCACAATCGCGCAGTTCACCGCGACGGCCACTCTTTCGGACCGGACGACCCAGAACATCTCCACCCAGGTGGACTGGAGCTCGTCCAGCGCCAGCGTGGCGACGGTGGACGGGACCGGAATGGCGAACGGGTTGGGTATGGGCACGGCAACGATCACCGCGACGTGCCGGAGCGCGACCCTCTGCCCATCGTCGCCGTTCGCCACGGCGATCCTCGATGTCAGCGCAGCCGCGCTGTCTTCGCTTTCCGTCACACCGGCAACGCCGAGCATTGCGCTCGGCACGACGCAGCAGTTCACGGCCACGGGAACATACAGCGACCAGTCGACCCAGGATCTCACCACCCAGGTCACTTGGGGATCGGGCGATGCCTCCAAGGCCACCGTGAACGCGCTGGGCCTCGCCACCGCGGTGGGCATCGGCGCCACGGACATCACGGCCACTCTGGCCGGGACTGTCGCGACCGCGAGGCTGACGGTCGCACCGGCGACCCTGGCATCGATTGCGGTGACGCCTTCTTCGGCGACGGCCTCCATCGGCGGAACCTCCGGTGGAAAGACGCAGTTCACTGCAACGGGCACCTACAGCGATGGCAGCACGCAGGACATCACGAGCCTGGTGACCTGGGCATCCGATGCGCCCGCGGTCGCGACCATCAGCAACGCGGCTGGATCGGAAGGCCTCGCCACGAGCGTGAGCAGCGGCAACGCGGCCATCACCGCCTCATCCGGCGGTTTACATGTGTCCGCCTTGCTGACAGTCCAGCCCAGGACCGTTTTCTCCGCGGCAGGCAGCGCGGCATGGACCGTGCCGGCCGGCGTCACATCCATTCAGGTGGTCGCACTCGGCGGCGGCGGCGGTGGGTATTCGGACAACAACGGGGGCAATGGCGGCCAGGTGACTGCGACGTTGACGGTCGTGCCCGGGGAAACACTGACCATGTTCGTGGGCGGCGGTGGCAGTCCCAGCCAAGCCGGGGTCGGCGGCGGCGGCAACGCCACATTCGGCGGTGCTGGCGGCGGCGGCGCAACGCGCGTCAAGCGGGCTGCGACCGACCTCATCATTGCCGGTGGCGGTGGCGGCGCCGGTGCCAGTTCCGGCGGAACAGGCGGCGGCGATGGAGGAGGACACGGCACGGCTTCGGGATCGCCCGGCTCCGGCTGGGGCAACGCGGCCGGTGGTAACAACGGCATCGGTGGACAAGGAGGGGTCGGCACCTCGAGTACCGGCGGCAACGGCGACAGCAGCGCGGGTGGAAGCGGCGCGCAGTTGGGCGGGGGCGGAGGCGGCGGCTTCGGTGGTGGCGGCGGCGGCGGCTTCAATGGCAATTACGGAAGTGGCGGCGGCGGCGGCGGCAGCATGGGACCCGGCGGCGCGACCTATGCCACCGGCACCAACGGCAGCAACCTCGGCAGCGCACTCGGCATCGGCGGCGACGGCTCCGTCACGATCATTTATTGATGCTGCGGCTGCAGTCGGCGACCTTGCGCCGGCCGCAAGTCCGAGGCCCGCAGTATTCGACGGGACTGAGAGAGCCGAGAGGCCTCCTCCATCCCCGATACCGGGCACCTCCACGGCACGGTCATCACGCCCGACAAGAACTTCTCGATCGCGCACGTCGTGGCCGCCAAAGACGGGATGTTGTCGGTGTCGGGTCGGACGATGCGATGCGCCGCTACATCGGGCGGAGCACGCGCACTGTGGATTTGGCTGGCAAGATCGCCGGTAACTGCGGCATCGGCTTCTTGTTGTTTGGCATACATGCTCCGAATGGTCATGTACGCCTCACACACAAGATTCCTGACACGCTCCCTCCATGCGTTTAGCGGATGCGCTCCCCATAGCAACCGGAAACGAATAGGTCGACAGTACGTTGGCCAGCGCAACCACCACCGCAGTGGCCGACTGTGGCGAGCTTCGCCACGTGCCAACGGTAGGCCCTGTCAGCGGACCTTCGGCCGTCAGACGCCGGCGCGTGATGCGGCCGCTGGGCGCCCCGGTACTTCTCCGGACTCTCATCGGGCTTGACGGCAACAACTATGCTCTCGTCATGTCCAAGCCAATCCGCACCGCAAGAGAGCTGAAACGACTCCTGCTCGAGCGCCTAGGCGCCATTCTTCCGCCGGATGATCTGGCGAGAGACGTTCACCTCGGGGCTGTGCGCCCCAAGTTAGGGCCGGGGGAAACGAGACAGTGGGCCGTGCCGGTGCTGCTCAATCGTCATCAGCACAGCGGAGTTGTGCGAGCGATCCAGGAACTGCAGGCGGAGTTCGACCTTGACGATGACTACGGACGGCAAAACTCTGACTCGCCGAACGAGAAGCGTGCAGGCGGGCCTTCATTCCTTCCTTACTAGAGTTCGGGCGTGGCGCTTGAAACCTAGCCCACTTGCATAGCGATTTCGGCCGCTCCGATGAAGCTTCTTCGCCGCCCTGCCCCGAACGCTCCAGGATCTCGCCCAGCCCGGAGGATGGGCAGTTGCTGAGCGGCAGCGCCCGATCACACTCGTCCTTCGGTCGGCGACGCTGGCGCGCAGCAACCGCCCTGAGTTCTCGTCCGACGTTTGGATCAGACACGTCGCAACGCCTGGCACTGTGAGAGGAAATTTACTCACTGCCCATGCCTCTCGATACTCCACCACTTTGGCGCTTCACGCTGGCCGTTCACCCGCTTTCCGGGGGCGCTTGGGGCGGGCGCGCAGAAGTGTGGTGTGGGCTTCGATTGGTCAGCGTGTTTGCTGCGTTCATGTATGAAAGCGAGGCGGAAGTGCGCACGCGGTTGGAGGCAGAGGTCCTCGCCTACATCGCCGAGCGCGGCGGAAGCGCATCGCTGCGATTCGAGCCCGGCGGACGTTAGCAAGTCGACGCCGCGCTCGGACGTCGGGCCTACGGCACCGTCGCCCCTCCCATTACTCAACCAAGTACTTTAGGAAAACCGCGGCGATCATCGCAGCCGCTCGTCTGTCTTCCACCACCTCGGCGACACACATCAGCGGCTCGTCCTCATACGACAGATCGCGCAGCTCTAGCAAATACTGCCGCACCAGATCCTGGTCTGTTCTGGACCGCTCGCCTGGAGTAAGCAACCAAGCCTCCACCTCACTGCGATACGCTGCCCGAAAGACGGCCCGCACGGGCCTTTTCACGCGGCCGGTATCTCCAGCCTGGATGGCGAGATCAAACTTGCAGGCCAGGTCCCCCAGAAGCTCCGGCCTGCTGGAGGGCTCGTGAGCCGACGGGAAGGGGGAGTTATCCACGCGTTGGCTCACCAGCGTCCAGGGGGCGAAGTTCACTCAATGCCTGCCGCCCAGTGTCAGTGATCCGAAAGACCACTGCCGGGCGCGTGCTCATGTGCTCATTCGCCGGGAGGTGGGCTTTGATCATCGCCGCGGCCTCAAGCACGATCGTGCTTCGCACGTCTCTCTCATCCCGAAGCACGAGCGGCAGCGCGACGCGCTCAATCCGACGAAGCAAATCCATCGGCATGCTGTTCCTCCAAGTTGCACACACAAGCTGCGATGTGACTTGGAAGTCTCGAAACAGACTGTAGGACTAGGTTTTAACAATGTGGAGACGAAGATCATGTTTCTCCACCAGCCTCCGTCGACTACTCCCCCGTAAGGCAGCCGCACGGCAGCGTTCACCCGCGCATGCGCCGGTGCAGGACCACACGCATAGCTCCGCCCCACCAGCTTGTCAGGGCCTGTAAGAGCCGCCCTTCGTGAACTTGCGGTCCAACCTGTTAGCCGGATCACAACTTCCCACGGAAAACGGTGACCTTTGTCACGGTTGCCTCGAAATAATGAGTGCAACTTTCGAACTAGTCCTAGACATGTCCGTTTTTCAATCGTGCGGCTGTACCCCCAACCACCTATATCGCGTCGAACGTCGTCCCTGGATGCGTCTGCTTCCTTGGCGGCTGTACCAATGCGCGAATTGCAAAAAGCTGCAGCTCCGATCCGAGGATGAGGTCACTCGTGCCCAGGTCGAATTCTCGTCTCGATCGCTTCAGAAGAACGCCCCTCGTCAGGCGAAACCCGGGTGAGAGGCGGCGGCAACTGGCACATCGGCGAGTCATGGGCTCGCAGGCGGAGGACGCCGGCCAAGTAGTGGCGGCTCCCCCGTGCGCTCGACTGCCGATCGACAGACACGGCGGGTAGGGGTCGCCCGTCAGCGCGCCCTTTGCGTTTAAGTTCTGTCGACCAGTGCGATCCCTGACAAGCTTTTGAACACCGGCGTGTCTAACCGCAAGCGCCGCAGCTTGTTGACGACCGCTGGCCTACTGCATCCTGGTTGGCGCGGCAGGCCCACTATGTGGCCGCGGGGGCCAGCGATGCTTCGTGAAAATTCGCGGCATACGTTTCCGCCACAGGGGTGGCCGAGCTTCCGGGTAGTCGAACCTGGCCAGTTCTTCCCGCCCCTTCTGCGTGACCGCCAGTACCTGAGCAGCCAGACCGTCACCCGAAAGCGTGAGCGGATTGGAGGGTGCAGGGATCAGCGCCACGACGAGTCCGGCCGCCCTGAGGATCCGTACTTGATCGATGTCTTCGGTTCGATAGAACGAGATTGGCAGGCGGGAACTCGCGATCTGCCGCAGCAAGTTCATGGTCATAGAAGCCTCCTTTTCGGTTGACCAAAACTTCGACGGTGATCAATTTAGGAGCGGCTGCGGAAACTTTCAAGACCCAGTTGCCCAGCAGGTCCCAATCGAGCGCTGCCCCCAAAAAAGAGCCCGGCACGCGGCCGGGCTGAGGTTTACAGCAAGGTGCTACGGCAGGAGCCGCAGCGTGGGAAATGTAGGACTTGCGCCTTTTGAGACGTGTCGGACAAGTTTGACTTTTCGTGCTCAGCGGACTGACCTCTTCTATATGAAAAGACATAGAACAGGTCTCTAAAATTCCAGCATGCCTCTTTCCAAAAGAAGAGCCATCGCTTTAGTTGCCTGGGAGGCGGCCTGCGAGCGGCTCCGGGTGGCGCTCACCCCTCCTGCTGGGTATCCAATACCGACAGGAGCGGACATCGAGGCAGCGTTCACGAACGCGGCCGAGCGGCTGCACACACTTCGAGCTCTCACGACGACGCCGGACGAGTGAGCAGCCAGCCCAAAGAGGCTAGGCCAGGGGTACGCGTGACGCGTCGCGGAGTTTGCCTACAAGGTTGAGCCGGAGACCATTCGACACTTTTGCCCCGTCGAAAACTTCATGCCTACGTCTCCGATGGCCCTCCATCTTCTTTCGTTAATTGCCAAGCGCTCAGTCCCCTGCGTGATCACGGATGGCGGAGAACTTCGCCTTCTATCGAAACTGGTGTTCGCCGGGCTGGTCGAGGCTCAGTTTGACCCTGACGACCAAGGTGCTCTCCGGCGCAGCAGCGCGCAGACCGCGACCGTTACCGCGATCACCCCGGCCGGGCGCAAAGCGTTGGACGAGATGCAAACGCCTGCCTTCAGCCGCGGGGCGAGCTGATGGAAATCAGGCTCCACAAGGCGCGATGCCGTCGCTCGACACGAGGACCAGCGGGGCGGCCTACGGCGCAGGCTTTGGTGAGGAGCGCCGCCTGCTCCCGTGATCAGGCGGGGGCGGCGCGAGCAACGAATCTCAGGGCGGTTCATCTCGTAGGATCTCTCGCGCTCGAGCCCAGATGCCAGTTTCATTGAGGGGATGGGTCGCTGGCCGCGCTCTCGTTTGGTTCCGACCAAAGCGCCACCCACAGGCTCCCAGATCGGGCTTTCAACGCCGCCAACGCTTCCGCATCGACACCTCCAGGATCGTTTTGGGCCTCGATGACGGCCGCTTCGGCAGCTGCCCACTCAGCATAGCGTTGCGCGAGAGAGGGATTCGGCATCATTGAACTCCGGTCTGCCAGGCTACCGATCATCGCGATCCGACGGAACTGCGCCCAAGTTCCCACGACCCACGTTGAAAGTGGGCGAGACCGAGGTCCGTGCGCCAAAGAGAGCGGTATACCTCTCATCGGCTATAGCCTTCATCAACTTGAACTTTTCCTCCCACTCGGTGCAGTGCTCCAACGGCCACTGATCCAGAGCCTCGTATAAATCCGCCTCCGCAGCGGTCCACGCTCCGAACAGCTTCTCAAACGTCCCGCCCGACATTCGCATCCTCCTGAGTCAAATTGGCGAGGCGAGAATCTAAAAGAGCTAGGTCAGTGTGTGATTTAGGAAGTCACCGCATGCAGCGCTCTCAGCCTCTAAGAGCGACGCACCCCGAGCGCAAGGTTCCTTATCGTTGCTCGCACGAGGACCTCCCATCCTCTCGCCACGATCAGAGGAGCACGACTCGGTATGCAATGCAGGGTTCGCATCAGAGCCCCCGCGCTACTGCAGTCCCTCGTTGCGAGCGCTTCTCAGATGCTCGCGCCCGTGGCCGAGTCCGGACGAAATCGCTCCGGAACCCAGATCTCGGTGCCGACTGGAACGTCAGCCTTCGACGCGCTCGGCAGGACGCAGGTCCAGCGAGGCTCGACAGGTGGCGGAGAGAAAAAAGAACGCTCGATCCTGAGCGTCGCCGTGGCGACTTCCCCGTCGGGCAAACGCAGTTCAGCCTGAGGCGCGTCTGGCCCAGCGTACTCGTCAATTTTCGGGCAGGGAACGACGACCAACCCGCGTCCGGAAATCTGAAAAGAGTCTTCGACTGTCAAAAGTTTGCGCATCGCTGACACCTCGATTGCAGGTCCCAAACTCCCCTCGCGCAAATCATAGCGAGCCGAGTCGTTTGCTGCCCTAGCGCCGTTCACGTCTCGCGCGACCGTCCGAGTGCCCCCTCGCCGGTGCCCACGGCGGAGGCGCAACTCACTTCCAGCCCAACGCAGCGCCCTCACAAAGGACCCGCTCCATCGCTCGCGCTCCGGCGGCCTGGCCAGTTCAACTGACCAAAGGCGACGCCGTCAACGATGCGCACGGGTAAGCATCAGCCACAGCCAGCCCACCTGCGCGAAGGGCCGGCGCGCACTCAAAAGCCCTCACGCTTGCCGCCGTCAGTGGGTTCAGGCAGAACAGGGGGGTTTGTCTCACCCCATAGTTCCGCCAGCAGCTGATTGGCCCGCTCGCGAAGGTGATCAACCTCGTCATGGCCGAGCGGGCCATGCCTGTCCATGGCTTCATAGACTTTGGCCTCTGCTTCGGCCCAGGCGTCATAGCGCTTGTTGAACGACCCCATCGATGAAAGCTCCTAGGAGAACGCGTCACACCCGATTGGCTTAGCCGATCTCGGCACCACGGATGCGGGAAGAGGCGAAGGCCGGTGCGACTTTGACAGCGTCCCGCTCTCTGCGGGTTGGTCAGTGATGAACGCGGACTGGACCGTCCACTGAGGCGAGGATTCCAGCGGACCACAAGTCCATAAACCGCTTGTTAGCCTCAAGCTTGAGAGCTGCAACTTCGTCCAGGAGGCCTATAGGTGCGTCCGGCCCAAGTTGACGCAGCAGATCGTGGATCGTCGTCTCCGATGCCGCCCAAGCGGCAAACAGGCTTTCGTCGAATCGAGCCATGTCTCATCCTTCTCCTGGGGGTTACTGCTGAAGTAGCAGTTTTTCTGCCCATAGCGGCGATGCTAAAGGGTCGATCCGAATTTCGTGTCAGAGACTTGCCCGAAAACGCCTTCGCGTGTGTTCGCCTTTTCAGGGCTCAACGCGCCGGCCCAGGGCCACAGGAAGACGTCAAGAACCGCGCGGCTGTCTGCTTCGCCACGAACCCTGGAGGCTAGCGAGCAACTCGCGCCCGGCAGGGGTGATTGCAGTGACGGTCGCGTCGAGGTCACCACGGTAGAGGTCAGAACGCCCGCCAGCGAAATGGAAGTCGACCTCTATCAACCCCGCAAACACGAGTTTCGAGACCACCTGAGCGTTCGAAGCGCCGTCGAGCCTGAGCGGGAGGGCACTTGATGCCAGCACCTTGAGCAACGAAATCGGCATCATGCAGGCGAACAACGGACAAGACTGGTCGAGCTCGTCCGTTCCCCTATTTCGCCGGGCCGACGCCGGTCGGTCCGTCAAGCACATCGCGCACACGCCGAGCCAAATCAAGGAGCCGGTACGGCTTCTTGATAAGCTCAAACTCCGACGGCGCAGCCGCCTCATACGTGCTCAGGTCGCGGTCGAATCCACTGGTAAGAAGGATCCGCATTGAAGGCGACACCTTCTGTATTTCTCTGGCGAGCATGTACCCGTTCATCCTGCCAGGCATCATCACGTCGCTGAACAACAGGTCGATCCGATCTGCGCCGATTTCTTCGACTTTTTTCAGCGCCGACTCCCCATCCTCCGCGATGTGGACCGCGTACCCAAGGCCTTCCAGCATACCCTGTGCAACCGTTGCGACCTCCTCGCGATCCTCGACGAGGAGGATCGTTTCATCTCCGCCACGCATCGTCGAACGCGTAGGCGAAGTGATGTCGACCGAAAGCGCGGAAGCGGCGGTCGGAAAATACATGCAAATCGTCGTGCCCGAGCCGATCTTCGATTCGATCGACGTGGCACCACCAGACTGCTTCACGAAACCGTAGACCATCGACAAGCCAAGCCCGGTGCCCTTGCCTTCCGCCTTGGTCGTGAAGAACGGATCCATGACCCTCGGCAACATCGCCGGATCGATCCCTTCGCCCTCGTCAGACACGCACAGAGATGCGTAAGTCCCGGGCGCCAGAATGTCCGGCCCTGTGCCGGCATTCGAGGCGACGACCACCTGCCGCGTCCGCAAGGTGATCGTGCCACCGTTGGGCATTGCATCCCGGGAGTTCACCAGCACGTTGAGAATCGCGACTTCGAGCTGTGTCGTATCGATCTCGATGTTCCCCGCATCCTCAGCCAGGTCGAAGTCGATTCTGATCGACTCACCGAGCGTTCGCGCAGCGAGTTCGGACATGCCACGCGCGACCGCATTCAGGCTGACGACCCGACCGCGCAGACGTTGACGGCGAGAGAAAGCGAGCAACTGCTGCGTCAGATTCGAAGCCTTCGAAATGGCCGATCTCAGATTCTCGACGCCGCGACGCATGCTCTGCTCATCCAACGCGCCCTTGTCCAGCCTCACGGCAAGAATATCCAGGTGGCCTGACATGACCTGCAGAAGGTTGTTGAAATCGTGCGAGATGCCGCCGGTGAGCTGACCAAGCGCCTCCATCTTTTGTGCCTGCGCCAACGCATCCTCGGCGTCTCGTCTGCGGCTGACATCGAGCTGCGAGGCAAAGAAGTAAATCAGCTGACCAGTCGGATCGTATACAGGAGAGATGAAGAGCGCATTCCAAAAGCTGGTCCCGTCCTTGCGATAGTTCAATATCTCGATATTGATCTGCTTGCGCGCAAGAACTGCTTCCCGGATGGCAGCAACCGATGCACGGTCGGTAGCCGCGCCCTGCAGAAATCGGCAGTTATTGCCGATAATTTCTTCCATGGAATAGCCAACCATGGCGACGAATGCCCTGTTGGCAAAGACGATTGGATTATCTTCTTGCCGCGGGTCAGTCACCAGCATTGGCATCCGCGTCGTCTCGATTGCGGCAAAGAAAATGTCGTCTTTGTGGTCTCGAAACTCGTTCGGACCTCCTTCAGCACGAACGCTTGTGGATGTAAAAGACGGCTTCTCGGGAATTTCCATGGATTAGATTTTTAGGGCCTTCGCCCATATGACTCTCCAATTTTCCCCGATTCTTTCGAAGGGAACTTCGTAATGTGAGTAACGGTCAACGTCACGCACTATGCGCGCGTTTGCTCGCTTCGCGCATGTCAAAAGACATAGGGAGCTGGTTTTCTGGACGTCGCACAAACCAATGGTCTACACGGCGATGTCCGGAGGACAGCGTAGACGTTGCTGTGTCGGCCCCCTCGAGCGCCCTGGAGGGGAGCCATAGGCGCCAGAAATCTCGATTCAGCGTGAGCGCAGGACAAGCTCTCTCATGCGCTGCAGCTTTGGCGACACGACCGGCACTGTCAGCATGGTGCTCGCCACGGCCATGATTAGCAGCGCAGTAAACGTCTCATTGGTGATGATCGCCTTGTCCAGCAGCACGTTGGCGAAGATGATCATGATGAGGGCCTTGGTCTGCAGCAGCCAGCCGATCAACGAAGCCTCACCCGGTTGCCAACGCAACAGCCGCCCGGCTAAGCGAAGCCCGATCAGTTTTCCGGCCACCGCCGCAACCAACAGCACTGCCGCCACGAGGAACACCGCGGCGCCGCCGGCCTGCCAATTGGTTCGCAGGCCGGTGCTCAGGAAGAACACCGGCATGATCACCAACAGCACGTTGTGACGCAGCCAGTCCATCTGGTGCTGATCAAACCACTCCGCGTCCATGACTGCCCCGGCGATGAAGGCCCCCACCATGTAGTGCAGCCCCGACCAGTCGGCGCCGAGCCCGCAGGCCGCCAACCAGATCAGCCCGGCGTACCAGCGATCGCGCTCCGGGACGCGGATCATCAGCCGGCGGAACAGGATCGAAGCAACGGCGAAGACTGCCAGGAAGCCCGCCTGCCTGCCGACCCGTTCCCAGTCCATGAGGATCAGCGCCAAGACGCCCCAGATGGCGATGTCGTCCAGGCTCGCGTAGCGCAGGATGCGCTGGCCTATCGGCTGACGCAGGATCTGCAGCTTCTCCATCAGCAGGATCAGGATGGGCAGGGCCGTCACTGCGCACGACATGCCGATACCCAGCACGAACTGCCAGGACGTGCCACGGGCGCCCATCCAGCCCGGGTAGGGCAGCAAGGCAAGCGCTGCCACGGCACCGAAGGCCAACGGCACGCCGAGCGCCAAGCCTGCCGTGATGCCGCTTTCTCGGCGGTGCACCCAAGCCTTGCGCAAGTCGAGCTCGATGCCCGCGATCCATACGAACATCATCACGGCCCACTGCGCGACGGCGTTGAGCGACTGGATCACTGGACCGTTGAAGACGAACGTATAGTAATCCGGAAACGCCGCGCCCAGCACGCCCGGCCCCAGCACGATGCCAGTAATGATCTGCACCACCACCAACGGCGCGAAGTAGTCGGTCCGCCCCAGACGCCAGACAAGGTATGGCACCGAGAAGATGATCAACATCGCGACGAGGAAGATCTCGGAGGTAGTCATTCAAGCGACGTTGAAGAGAAGATCGGAAGTGCAGGAGCCAGCGATCCCGGCGGCGTGAAACAGCTCCATAGACCTGTGTTCAATCGTAAGTCGAGCTGCTGGGGCATCCGAAAGCAGCGGAGAGGGTAACCAAAATTCAGAAGTGCCACTGCGCAGATCTGGTTCGCAGGCGCGATCCTAGTAACGGGCAGAACCCATAGATGCCCTTGTGCTTTCCATATGGCTAAGCCTTGCTCGACCGAAGACGCTGGGGGTGTTCTCCCGACGAGGCCATTTTCCGGCCCGGGTCCCTCGCCGATCAACTCTGCGAAGCACTCTCAGTCTTGTGGAGGCCGCGCAGATTCATGGCGGCCAGGCAAACCTGGAGCGCATTCAGCGCCCAAGCGTGTGAATATAGGTCCCAGATAACCCAAAGGGCGTTACTCGCGAGAAATACCCAGAACCCAGTATTGCGTTAGTCCTTCGCATTCGATGCAACCAGCCAAACGGCGCCGACCGAGGCGACGAACGCGGCCCATCTCACCCAGGACATCCAGTCCATGGCTCAGTTCACGGAAGTCGCCGGCTGACTCGCCACGACCGGGCAGTTCTCGATCCACGCGAGGCATTGCTCGCGCAACAGGTCGATCGAGGCGAGCGCATTGCACTGCGGTTCGAAGATCGGCAGCTCGCAATGACGTTTGCCCTCACGATGGATTTGCACGGTGCCGAAGAAGGCGGCGCGCGCCGGCACCGGCACCGGCACCGGCACCGGCACCGGCACCGGCACCGGCACCGGCATAAGACTATAGTGAAATTCCCATTCCTGATAACGCTCGGAATGCGACAGCGCATCGCGCCCGCCACCGCTTAAGGCGGGCATCTTTGGCTGCTTTCTCAGAACGAACGGATGGAAGGACGGTGAGTTCATCAAAGTCATTTCGGATGGGGCGGATAAGGGCGAAGTTGGAACCGAACTTCCGAGTCAAGACTTCCAACCTGTTGGACAAGCATAGTCGGCGGCCTTCGCCACGGATGTCGGAAAGGATGCCGACAGGCACAGGCCGGATCTAGAAGAGCAAATTCTTGTTCTGTACTCGGAGGCATGCGTAAACCGAAGCGTGAGCCTTCGATTCCCTCAGGGCTCGCCCCTCCGCCATAAGCGGTCGTAACCTAGCATCCATGTGTTTCTGGGCCGTTTGCTTCTTTGTGCTCCATGAGGTGTTGGCTCCCGTGGAAGCTGACTGCTGAAATCTGCGCTCCAGCCCGGTGGTCGGTGAAAGCGTCAGTACGTGGGGGAACAGCCACCCTGCCATCCAGTCGGCCACTCGATCGATGCGAACGCGGCGATCATCCATAACTCCGACGTGAAACGCACGCTGATGACCATACGTGCCTACACCGAAGGCAGCCGTGCAATGCCCATCGTGGACGCCGCGGCCCAGGAAACCGCGCGGCACCATCCCGATGCCGGCGCGCGCAAACACAACCAAGCCTTTTCCGATTCATGATGTCGCTGGTCAAGCGGCTACGGCACCGAGATAAGCCTGGAGATCACCTCGCTATGCGTGCAGGTGCATGGCTGCATGGGCTTCATCGAGGAGACCGGCGCAGCGCAGCACTACCGTGACGCGAAGATCCTCAAGATCCGCGCGCCTTGCAGCGCCTGGGCTTGATCGCGCCTTTCGTAACGGTGTTTGCCTCGACTACACGACTTCAGTCCCTCTGTATACCAAACCCGAATCCCAACAGCCCGCCCTTCTGCTTGACAGGATGCACTTCCGAATCATCCTCCCGCGGACCGAGGGCAAGGTCTTCGACCAGGCCCTGCAACTGCACCAAACCGGCTGCCATGGCCGCGCTGTAGGTCTCCTCGGAATTTTGTTGCTCATCAACCGTAAACCACCTCCCGTCTGGGTTGAGCTCCGCGACGCGCCAACGGTAGGCCTTGTCGGCGGACTGGATGACAGTGGCGGCGAGGTGGCGGAGTGGCTGCGTGTTCTGACCTTCAGCCGAGCCTGCAGCGGGCCCCGTCAGACTTCGGCGCGCTGGCTCCATATTCGCCAGCGTTAATGAGCGCCGAGCAAGCGACGCGGCTTCGCCAGCATTGGCTTGTCATCCTCTGTGGCTGCACCCGCTCAGGGGAGAGAAGCGTCATCGCCATCATTCTGACTCTTTCGCCGAGGCTGCTAGGTAATGTGGATCGGCCTGTTCCGCGCCGACAGTGAGTGAAGATCTCACGCCGACTTCTACGGGCGCTGTCCCAATCTCGTCATGGCTTCGCTCAAAGCCTCCATCGACAAAGGCTTGTGCAGATGTAGATCGAAACCCGCGGCCTTTGACCGCTCCATGTCTTCGGGCCGGCCAAAGCCCGACAGAGCGATGGCGGGCCATCGACTGGCCTGCGGCAAGTTTCGCAGACGTACAGCGCCAACGCCGCCGACCTCGCCACCACCATCGGCGTCGAAGACGCGGCCTGCCCGTGAAGCAGCGGTCGTCGCCGCGCCAGGTGGCTGGCGGCCCAGGCGCCGAGAGCATCTACAAGTGTCAGGTGAAGCCCTTGGACCTCGGCGACGCTACCGATGGCGGCGCGCGGTTCACCGACGATCAGAAGGCGCGGCTGGCAATCGTCTTCCCAGACAGCGTGTGCGACTGGGACAAACTCGGCGTCGGCCAAGTGCCGGTCACGCCCTGGCTGAGCTTCGCTGCCGGCCCTGGCGGCCGGCCCCTGGGCACGGCGCCCGTATCAGTAGCAGTGCCTTGATGCGCATGGGCGTCGACACTGCCACTCGTTCAATATCGCCACGGCGCGCCGGACCGCGTCAGTCCGCGCCGTCGGCGACGAACTTTCGCTTCTGCGCCGCGAGTTGCATCAGGCAGCGGTCCCGCCACCCCGATCGCTCCGTAATCCGCGATAGCGGCAACCGGTCGCGGCGCTCTGCCTCCATCAGCCCGAGAGCCTCGGCATTCCAATCGAACAGTATGCTTTCCCGAGCGACGCGCTGGTAGGTCGGCCCGAACCGATCCGCGTAGTCGAGCAGACCGCCAGGCGCATTCAGGTCGATGGTTTCAAACGGCCCCATGAACGCCCACCGCATGCCCAGCCCATCCCGCATCACCGCATCGAGATCTTCCACCGAGGCATACCCTTGCTCGTGCAGCGACATCATTTCGTTGAGCACCGCGCCCTGAACACGGTTGACGAGAAAACCTTCGATCTCCTGGCGCAGGAGCACCGGCGACTGTCCGGCAGCCCGGTAGATACGCTGCGCGCACTCGACCGCCTCGCGCGAGGTCCAGGGGGCTGGACAGACTTCCACGAGAGGAACGACATGGGGCGGATTGATCGGGTGCCCGACGAGGCAACGATCACGATGCAACAGATCCTCGGTGAATCGCGAAGACGGAATCCACGAGGTCGAACTCGCGATGGGGACGCCCGGCGCCACCAGTTGGTCCAACTCCGAGAAGATCTGCCTCTTCATCTCCAGCGTCTCTTTAACGTTCTCCTGCACGAAGATCGCCCCGTTCACGGCCTCCAGCAAGGAAGTAGTGGTCGAAATCCTTCGCACGATCGCCTCCGGGCTCTCCTTAAGAAGACCATAGCCATTCAGGTCCTCGAGGCTTGCCAGGACCGCTTGTTCGCAATCCTTCAAGGCCTGCGCCGACATGTCGTAGAGGCACACGTCGAAGCCCGATCGCGCGAATACGACCGCCCACGCGCGGCCGATCAGCCCCGCGCCAACGACGGCGACCCGGGAGTTCTCGTTGTTTCCATTCATCATGATCTTTGCTCATCGGCTGTTGCAATGCGGGCGAACGAGGCCCAGAGCGACGCGGCCATGCCGTCGTCGCCTCGAACCTCACTCGAAGTAGTTGCCCGCTCGCACGATCACTCGTTGCGAATCGGGCCCGGTGCCCTCGGGGATGGCGCCTTCCTGGATCGCGCGGATCTGC